>DQZA01000100.1 GCA_011042035.1 Desulfobacteraceae bacterium | reverse complement strand
GAGCCCCCGCTTTGAATGCCCCCCATGACCATCAGTTTTATGCCGTCTAGGTCAATTGATAGCCTGTCCGGCAGGTCGTCCACCTTTGGGTTGAGCTTAAAAAATCCACCCATTGTGCCCAGCTTCGTCTCTGTTCTTTCTTCAATTAGCTCTTTCATTTGCGCTATGGGCACGATTGGTCCTGTGTCCTTGATCCCAAGGGCCTGGGCCAAGTTGGCATCAGGATCAGCATCAATGGCCAGCACCTTTTTGCCTTCGTCTGCCAAAGCCCTTATCAGGAATGCCGCAAAAGTTGTTTTGCCAACACCACCTTTACCACTAATTGCAATCTTCATTGGTTCACTCCATATAGATAAATTTTCTTGGTATATTCGTAATAGCTCAATAAAAAGGGGCAAGAGGGTTTTTCGGACGCGACTGTCGGGAGGGCGCCGTCTCTTCCTGACTTATCAGTGGGGGAAGCCGCAGCCCGGTACTCAACCATTCAGAAAGCCCTTTAAAGACCTAGGGCATCACAAAGTGGCCCAACTCCTTGATAACTCATTTTCTCATTGGCAGTTGAGTGCCGGGAATGCGGAGGGGGCCAGTGTCCCCCGCAGATAAGTCAGTGAAGAGACCAGCCCGGGAGACCCGGAGCGGAAGAAAAATCCTCTTGCCCAATACCACATTCCCTGCTACCCCCTAATTATTGAGCTGATACGTATAGCCTGCCTAAGCCTCGATTTGGCAGATAGCCACTGCCTTAAAGCGACTCGCTCGACACTCGTGCATATGCTGAGGCCTCTGCACTGCTAGCGGTAGTACCCAATCAAAACTCCAGCACCTTCCCTGCTCCCCCTTCAATATACTTTTCAGGATATCTGTCCGCTATCTCCTGTCTATATTGCGTGCAGTGAACAGGGCAGACCTTGTCCAGGTCTTGGAGCAAAGCAAATTGATCAAATCCATGCAACCCACCGACCAAATACTTCACTCTCCCATACTCAGAAGCCTTTTTCAAGATATTACCCACGCCGGGATGCGAGCACCCCACCACTACCAGTAGCCCCTTGCCAGCTCTCAGCACCAACGACTGTTCTATACCACCAAGTTCTCCTGTTGTGTATATACCAGGATATAGCTCGGCCGAATTAGTTGTCACCCTTACACCGGGGACAGCCTTGCCAGTAGCAGCAGAAGCGGGAACTATCACCGGAACGTTCCTTACCGCAAGGAGTTGACCCAGACCGCCCATATGATCCCAGTGACCATGTGAAATAAAGACAATATGTACAATCCCAGGGTCAATGCATAGTTTTTCCATATTCCGCAATAGTAGGAGCCCATCGCCCCCGGTATCGAACAGGATATTAACCTCACGTGTTTCGACCAAGCATGAAAATCCCCAACTGCTTACCAAACCCTTTGCCCATACTTCATTGTCATAGAGAATGGTCAACCTCATTCCTCACTAAGCTCCTACGCATCTTATCTAGGACCAGCCAAAACACCTCCTTGATCCGGCCCGGAGGAAAGATGATCACGTCAGTGGAAGGTATATGGTCCTTCACAGGTGGCATTGCGGGGATAATATTTATTACTCTATCGTCCCCCGCCATCTCTTTTAATAAGAAGATCAGTCGCTCTTGCCTTTCCACCTCAGGGTCCTGGTGGCTTGAAACAACAAAGAACATAACATTGCCATCACCCACCAATGTTCTTCTCATCTTGTCACCTATGAGGAAAGTTAACACACCATTGCTGTATTTTCAATGTGCCCCCTTCCATTGCTGTCCTTGAATAACCAGAACAAAAATTCTTGACCGTATCACCGGGTATCCTGTTAATATGCAAGATCATGCCTGTCCAAAAACCGATTTCAGGTATCAGCTCAATATCTCGGGGCAAAGTGTCAGTCCGCAAAGGACCGCCAAATCCCCCCTTACCCCCCTTTGCAAAGGGGGGAACGCCAAAAACTTCCCCCTTTGAAAAAGGGGGATTGAGGCCTGCCCTGGCGCGACGGGGGTTGCATTTTGCAAAAGAGCGCCATTGATACTACCAGTGTGCGTGTTATGCAACACCTCGTTTTAGCCAGGTCCGGGCCAGGGGGGATTTTTCTAAACGGCCCCTGAATATTGAGCTATTACGATTTCAGGTGTGACCAGGGGAATGGCTGTCTGACAAGGCCGCAAGCCACGCAGGGGATGTTCCCCCTACCTGCGCTGGGCCTCGAGAAGGCAGCGAAGCGGCCTATCAGGCACTCAGTTATTCGATCCCAGAATTGTCATTTCCCTGCCCGCCATTGCGTTCAGGCGAAGATGAGCTTTGGCCCTGCCCGATGGTCAGGCGGGCGTCAGGCAGGGATGAAACATGGCTAAGAGAGAGACAAGAAGGAGGTAATCATGGCAGGGCAGGAAATATTCAAGGCTGAAAAGCAAGACGGCATACTTTGGCTCACACTCAACAGGCCCGACAAATTAAACACCATGAACATGGCGTTCTTCCAAGGCCTCAAGGGCCACTTCCAGGAGTTTGACCAGGATGACGAGGTGCGAGTGGTGATAATCAAGGCGGAAGGCAAAGCCTTCTCCGCTGGCATTGATTTCATGGAACTCGGCGGACTTATCCAGGGTGAAGGCGCACGGTTCAGGGATGAGCTTTCAAGGGAAATCTTGAAACTTCAAGATTGCATAAACGCCGTGGAACGCTGCCGCAAGCCCGTAATTGCAGCGGTCCATGGCCCCTGTATTGGGGGAGGAGTAGACTTGATAAGTGCCTGCGATATCAGGTTGGCCTCAAGGGATGCTGTTTTCTCCATTCGAGAGACAAAGGTTGCCATTGTGGCAGATCTGGGTACTTTACAAAGGCTTCCCCATATTATTGGCCACGGCTGGTTCAGGGAGCTGGCCCTAACCGGGAGAGATTTTACTGCCGAAGAGGCCCTCGCCATGGGCCTTGTCACCAGGGTAACGCCTGATCGCGATGCACTGTATTCTGAGGCGGAAAAACTTGCCCGAGACATTGCCTCGTGCTCACCTCTTGCTGTGCAGGGCGTCAAAGAGGTTATACTGTATAGCAGGGACAATGGCGTTTATCCTGGACTCAGGTACGTGGCACAAAAAAATGCAGCAATTCTCCAGTCCAAGGACCTAGTGGAGGCATTCCAGGCGTTCATGGAAAAACGCCCACCCAAGTTTGTGGGAGACTAGTTTTTCACTCGTTGACTCCCCAAACCCCTGGGATGGGGGTACCGCAAAACTTGCATTTGCCTTTCACGATGTTGAACTGGCCAATCATGTAGCCATTTCTTTCGATAAGCACCTTGTGGCAATTATGGCAATAGGTGCTCTCTGCCTCATGTCCCGGAACATTCCCGATATAGACGTAATGTATGCCTTCAGTCAGGGCTATATTGCGGAGCCGCTCCAGGGTATCGATGGGGGTTGGAGGGAGGCGGGTTAGCTTGTATCTAGGAAAAAATCGCAGAAAGTGCAACGGATGGTCAGGTCCCAGCTCCTTGAGAATCCAGCCGCACATTCTTTTTATCATGTCATCGTGGTCCACATAGGTGGGCACCACAAGGGTGGTCATCTCAAACCATATTCCTTGTTCATTGAGGGTCTTGAAGGTGTTGAGCACCGGCTGCAGAGTCCCTCCATTGAGGCATTGGTAAATCTCATCATCAAATGATTTTAAGTTTATATTCGCCGCATCCAGCACCTTGCACAGCTCCAGGAGCGGATCCCGGTTAATGTATCCATTGGACACTAGTACGTTGTTGATCCCTTCCTGGCGGGCCAGCTTGGCAGTATCATACATATACTCGTAGTACGTAATGGGCTCTGAATAGGTATATGCAATGGAAGGCAGTTTCCGTTTCTTTGTTTCACGTACCACATCGGCAGGAAAAAGCTCGTAATGGCTAACATCCTCAGGCCTTCTCTGGGATATCTCCCAGTTCTGACAGTTCAAGCACCTGAAGTTGCATCCTGTTGTGGCAATGGAGAAAATCCAGGTGCGTGGATAGAAATGAAACAAAGGCTTTTTCTCTATGGGATCTGCGTGCACCGCGCAGGGGTCACCGTAGGCCAAGGAATAAAGCTTGCCCCCAATGTTGACCTTGGACCTGCAGACGCTGCGGTCGCCTGGACTCAGGTAACACCTGTTTGGACATACCTGGCACTGAACATCCTTCCCATTGGATGCATAGTGGTATCCCTCCACGGACCATTTCCAGGGCTTTTTTGGCGCATCACCCTTAAATACGTGCCCCCTTATGCTCTTGCGGGAGTTTTTGCTAAGAAGGGCATAGGCTGGGGCGGGGCAAAAGGCGGCAGCAGTGCCAAGCCCAAGCCATTTCAGGAACTCCTTGCGTGTCATTTCAAGCCTGCCCCGAGGGCGTTTATTCCCTTTTGACATGGATCTACCCTACCGTCTGCAGTTCTCCGTTCACCGCTAACCGAGCTCCTGTCTTGTTCAGATATCTTGGACACCCCTACCCGAACTCCTTTGGCATTTCCCTAACAAGGAACATTGTAGTGCCAGCCTTGCACAAAATCAAGGCAGCGGCTGCAATGGCCATACCCCATATGGGCACAAGTATTGCCCCCACCAAGAGGGTACCCACTGCAGCGCCTGCCAAATCCGCAGCAAGGCAACCCGCCGCAGGGCTCTGTTCTTCACCAATTATGTAGGCAACTACAGGGAATTGAAACCCGCAGACCACAGAAAAAAGCACCCCATAGGCCAGGAAAACCCATGAACTAATCTGGACCTTTAGGTAGGCTGACCAGATAAGAAAAATGGCCAGTAGTGTTATCAAGGCAATATCAGCACAAAGCAGCAGCCATGCGCCTCTGGCCTTATAACGGTTGCCAAGTGCTGCCCCGGGGAGCAGCCCAAAAAGAAAGGCTGTAACTATCGCTCCAATCTTCAGGTACACGTATCCGAACAATATCTGCACTGCGTAAACCACCAGCATCTCGGCTCCCATGTTTGAAAGACCAGTGGTAAAGAGAACGTATTCCTCTTTCCTTAAGAATACTAGATAAACGATAACCGAAATCCCAAATCCAATCATAAACGGGATAGGGCTTGATCCCTGCTTCAAGAACCATTCCTGCTGTGTTATCTTAATGAGAATGGGCCTAAAATCCTCGTTAATGCCTCCCCCGTATTTTGCGATTGTATTGATCTCATTGATTCTTTCTCGTGTTACGTTCCCATAATAGAAGCCTTCAACATACCTGGTATTTATACTTAACATTTTGAGCAGCCCAGGGACATCCGAAGACAGGGGAGTATCACTGCAAAGGAAAAAGGCCTCGCTCCCTGGGATGACCAGTACATGCTTGAAAGCTGTTTTGGCCGTGCTGTAGAGGGTGGCCAGTTTCCTTTTTCTGATCCTGCTTATGAAATTATGGGAATACTTCATACTCAGGGACAGGACTCCCTGAGGAGCAAGTCTTTTCTTGGCAAGTGCGAAGAACTCCTTGGTGAAGAAACGATTTATCTGGAAAGTATCCGGGTCAGGCAGGTCCACAACTATGCAATCATATTTGGATGCAACTTGCTTGAGAAAAAGCCGCCCATCAGTATTTGCAATATGTAGCCAGGGCATCCTTCTAATCGCCCCCATGGTGGTGGCAACCGATGTAAGGCTTGGATCAAGTTCCACGTAATCCACTCGCCTTGGACTATACTTGGCTAACTCATCGAGGGTCTCTCCGAGCCCCCCTGATATCAAAAGGACATTTTTCATGCGGTCTCGCTGCGACAAGGCATAATGTATTTTTTCCTCGGCCCGCATCACATCCGCATCCGAGTATAAAGGCGTGCCCGACTCCCAGAAGGTATGTTGCTTGCCCTCTTGGCTAATAACAATTCTTCCATATGGGGATTCCAGGTATTTCACTACATTTCCGAATTGGCCGCGAAGGGTCTGAAGCTCAAATCCCTTGTTCATGCACACAAGGGCAAATACAAGAAAAAGCAACCCCGCTGCCCCTAGCCACAGGTGCTTGCCCGTCTTGATCAAGATGCCAACGAGAGAGAAGACAAGACACAAGGAACAGATCAAGACCATCTGAAACGGACTGAACCAGTACACCAGTATGAAACTGAATAATGCACCTCCAAGGATATCTCCGATATTATCTGTTTGGTATAGCTGGCCGGCATCAAAGGAGTACCCTGCACTATTAATGACTTTTTGGGAATATGGCAGCACAAATCCGGTGATGAGGCAATAGGGGGCACTCAGCACAGTTACATATACTATGATTAGGTTGAATCCCGGCGCTGCACCACGGATAAAAAAAATATCCCTTAGATATCTGATGAGAATGATCTGGCACAAAGGCCAAAGGGCAAAGGCCAGGAGAAGTCCTGCATAAAGGCCGAGGGACGGGCGCCTCGACAGTCTTGCCACGAGGCTGCCGGCCCCAGTGAGAAGAAGCCACGAAAAGAATACCAGCGAGATGGTTATTTCATTTCCATGAAATTGGGTGAGGAATTCCCTGACAATAAGAAGTTCAGTGGAAATGGAAGATATTCCAGTCCCGATAATGGTCCACAGGAGCAGGCGTTTCAAGTTCACTAT
>DQZA01000020.1 GCA_011042035.1 Desulfobacteraceae bacterium | reverse complement strand
CCAAAATAGTAATGCGGGCCCCCATTTCCGAGAGAGTGTCAGCATACTTTCTAGCAGATTCAAGGGTCAAGTTCTGTTTAATAATGACTGGGGCCTCGCTAAGCATCTTATCAACAAAGGAGTCTTTTACCCCCTTTTGAGCCATCTTCTTTCTAAAGATGTCTGTATCGCCAATCAGTCCCGTAAAGAGAAGTCGATATTTCTTGTTGTTCATTAAACGATGCATGCCATTATTGATGAGAAGCTTAGCCTTTGCCACGCCTACCTTTGTATGATTCGTGAGAGAGTCTTTTCTATTGTTTATTTTCCAAACAGGCCTGAATGAACCCATAAAACAATGGAGCGGGCTTTTCCATTCTGGATTTCAACTCTGGATGAGCCTGGGTAGCTACAAAGTACTTATGATCCGGAAGTTCTATAAACTCAACCAGTCTCCCGTCCTCAGAGATCCCGGAAAAAACCATCCCATGCTCCTGCAGAACCTCGTGAAATTCAGGGTTCACCTCGTAGCGGTGTCGATGCCTCTCCGAGGCCCTGTCAGTCCCATACAATGCCCTAACCAGTGTTCCCTCCTTTAATACTGCCTCATAGGCACCTAATCGCATGGTGCCGCCCTTGTCCAATATCTCCCGTTGCTCTGGCAGGATATCAATCACTGGATATGGTGTATCAGGATCTATCTCTGTCGAGTTTGCTCCCTGCATCCCACATACGTTTCTGGCAAATTCAATAACTGCTAATTGCAGTCCAAGGCAAAGGCCCAAAAAAGGAATGTTTTTCTCCCTTGCCACCTGTATTGCACGGATTTTTCCCTCGGTTCCCCTTGAGCCGAATCCCCCAGGCACCAAAATCCCGTCAACACCCTCCAATAGTTTGAAGTCCTTGAGATCAGTTGTCTCCACCCACTTGACATTGACCTTGCATTTCAGATGAGCCGAACAATGGCTAAAGGCCTCCAGAATCGAGGCATAGGAGTCCTCAAGCCGAGTGTACTTGCCGCACATGGCAACTGTAATGTCCCTGGCGGGATGCCTGATGTTCTCAATGTAGGTTTTCCATTTCCTCAGATCAGGGGGGCTGTAAATATTAAGCTTCTTATGAATGATCTCGGGTAGCCCCTCTTGCTCAAAAATTACCGGAATCTCATAGATGTCTTCCACATCAAGTCCGGTTATCACCGCCTCTGGAGCCACGTCGCAGAAGTTGGAAATCTTGGCCTTGACCTCTTTTGTGAGAAACTGTGAACACCTTCCAATGATGATATCAGGGAATATACCCCTTTGTTTCAGCAGATTTACACTCTGCTGCGTGGGTTTTGACTTTTGCTCATTTACACCGTAAGGAATGGGGACGTAGGTAAGGTGCACATAAACAATGTTTTCCCGCCCCACATCCTCTTTCATTTGGCGCATGGCCTCTAGGAATAGCTCGTTCTCTATATCACCAACGGTGCCTCCAATCTCCACCAGCACGAGATCCGGTTTTTCCTCGTCAACCAGTTGAAATATATGATTCTTTATTACATCTGTCACATGGGGGATATATTGAACTGTTTTTCCCAGATAGTCACCCCGGCGCTCTTTCTCCCTCACTATCTCGAAGACCTTGCCCATGGTGAGGTTCCACTTGGTTTTGCAAGTAACACCGAGAAAGCGTTCATAGTGGCCGAAGTCCATATCCACTTCGCCCCCGTCATCCAACACAAAAACTTCGCCGTGCTCGAAAGGATTCATTGTCCCTGGATCAACATTAAGGTATCCATCGCATTTTATGGGGACAATTTTGAGACGGGAGGATAAAAGGTGCCCTATGGAAGCTACCGCAATGCATTTTCCTAGGCCTGATAGCACGCCGCCAGTCACAATAATGAATTTGGTGGGCATTTGTCCAATCCTCTAAGACAGTTAAATAAAAACTATCCCTATCCACATTTGCTGTCAAGGCCCAACATGCCCTGCTTCTTTAGTTCTAACGCCCGTATAAATACAATATATTCAACTTTTGTCAAGGAGAACACTATATATCGTAATTTATTCTTGACGCAGGTAATTACGCCTTTTAAACTTTCTTTCCTGCCTGCAGCAGGCAGGAATTCTTCACGGGCACTTGAGGCCAAAAAAGAAATCGCCTTGACCCTTCTGCAAAAACCTCTAAGATTGGATGAACTGAGCCGGATAATACGCGACAGTTTACCCAAACCCTAGGGAGCGTCTCCGGCTGTTAGCAGTGGCAGTCAATAGCATTTTATCTGGGAGCTTCCCTGCCTGCAGCAGGCAGGCGTGCCGTTGAGCCGCGGTGGGGCTAAGATCCAGTTTATGGCATTTCGGCTCTGGCTGGCCTGACCAGCGGGCAGGCCCGCCTGCTGTAGTCGGGCAGGCCCGCCTGATGAGCGGGCAGGCAGGAGAAGGTTTGATAGGAAACCAAAGGCACTATTAGATGGAACCTGTTATTGCCATAGTTGGGAGACCCAATGTAGGTAAATCCACTCTGTTCAATCGCCTCACTAGATCAAGAGAGGCCTTGGTGGATGACCGCCCTGGTGTCACGCGCGACAGATTGTACGCTCATGTAAGGTACGATGGCCGATCCTTCTCGTTAATTGATACAGGTGGATTCGAACACACTTCTAATGACCCCCTAGCTCAAAAGATCCAAACACAAATCATGTCCGCCATAAAGGAGGCTGATGGCATTATCTTTGTGGTTGACGGCCGACAAGGAATTTTACCCCTGGAACAAGATATCGCGCGCATGCTCAGGCCTTACGAGAAAAAGGTTTACGTGGCAGCAAATAAGATAGATGGGCCTGAATTGGAAAACTTGGCCCCTGAGTTTTATGCCCTCGGTTTTTCCAACCTATTCCCTATCTCCGCTGCACACGGCTACGGGGTCAGAGCCTTACTGGCAAAAATTCTTGACGATCTCCCTGAAACAAGGCCTGCTGAGGATGAGCCAGATATCATAAAAGTAGCAGTTGTTGGTAAACCCAATGTCGGAAAATCCTCGCTAATCAACAGGATCCTAGGCTCAGAACGCCTTGTGGTGAGTGAATTGCCCGGGACTACCCGCGATTCTGTGGACACAAATTTTGAATGGAAGGGAATCCAATACTCGTTTATAGATACAGCAGGCATCCGCAGAAGGACCCAGGTAAAGGAAAAGATTGAAAAATTTTCAATAATTAAGGCCCTCAAGAGTCTACAGAGGTGTCATGTGGCATGCGTATTGATAGATGCAACTGATGGTGTCACCGAACAGGACGCGCGCATATGTGGGTATGCCTTGGAGCGGGGCAAGGCAATTATAATAGTCATCAACAAGTGGGATCTGGTAAAACATGACAAAGCGAAAAAAGGGGAGCTTCAACGGAGTCTTGATAGGCAATTGGGGTTTCTAAGTTTTGCACCTAAAGTAAAGACATCTGCCCTTACAGGCGAAGGTGTAGTGGGGCTGTTTGCCCAAATAAACAATGTGTATAGTGAATTTTCTAAATCCGTTAAGACAGCAGAGGTAAACAGGGTCCTGAAGGAAATTATTTTGAGACACCCCCCTGCAGTGGTGGGCAACAAACGACCAGGCTTTTCCTATGCCACCCAAGTTGACACAAGGCCTCCTACCTTTGTGGTTTTTGTAAATAGACCCGAGTGGATTCAGTCGGCCTATGAAAGATATCTTCTCAACCAGTTCCGTTCCCAATTGGGCTTCACCCTTACTCCCATCCGAATCATATTGAAAAGAAAAAGAACAAATAAGGGCACTCGTCCAGCACGAACTCGGATGTAGCTGTCCCGAATCAGTGAGAAAAAAGCAATTGCAAAGGAGGGCAATGGTCATGAAAATCCGGATCACTGTCGGGAATGTGTCGCTGGAGGCAGAGCTAAATGATAGCCCTACGGCAAAAAAAATCGCCTCAATACTGCCCTTCGAGGGCGGGTTTCAGACCTGGGGAGATGAAATCTATTTTGAGATTCCAGTTAGTGCGGGCCTTGAGCCCGGCGCAAAGGAAGAGGTCTCAGTTGGGGATCTTGGTTATTGGCCCCCAGGAAACGCATTCTGCATCTTTTTTGGCCCCACGCCGATGAGCCATGGAGACAAGATAATCCCCGCCAGTGCTGTAAATATAGTAGGCAGGGTTTTAGGTGATGCCACAAGGCTCAAAGAGGTAATGGGAGAAAGCAGGGTAGTACTAGAGGCTATTTAAGATGAATATTTACAAACAACTCCGTATCTTATACGATCAAAACGATTAAACAAGCCTACTGGAGACCTGCCTATGGAAAATAAGGACCTTCTCTATGATAGGGTTCCACCGTTGGCCTACCTGTACTTGAACCGGCCTGATATCAAAAACGCCTTTACCTCCGAGATGCTGGACAGCCTCTATCGGAAACTGCAGGAGGCAGACCTTGACCACGAGATTAAGGTTATCATCATAAAGGGCAAAGGCGAAGCCTTTTGTGCAGGCGCTGACATAAGAGACATGGTATCCGGAAAGCTTAGATCGTGGGGCATGAAAAAATACCTAACCGAAAAGGTTCAACGGATCCCCCTCTTACTTCAACAACTAAAAAAGCCTACAATCGCTTCGATAGATGGTCCTGCCTATGGCGGTGGATTTGACCTGGCCCTGGCCTGTGATTTGCGCATCGCCTCACAAAGGGCCACCTTCTGCTCCACTGTGGTTAGGATTGGTCTGGCCCCAGGTGGGGGAGCAGGTTATTTCCTGCCCAGGTTAATTGGTATGAGCAAGGCCCTGGAACTACTCCTCACCGGCAAGGTCTTGAGTGCTGAAGAGGCTCTGAAGATAGGTCTCGCCGATAGGGTGGTGCCTGTGGACAGCCTTGACCGGGAAACTTCTGCGCTTGCCCATGAGATTGCACAATGGCCCTTGCCTTCACTGGTTGCCACCAAAAAGGCCCTATATCATGGGATAAAGTCGGAGCTCGAGGCACACCTAGAATACATGTCTTCGCAACTAGCCCTTCTAACTGAGACCAAGGAACATAAGCAATCTGTGAAAAAGATTGCGGCCACAATTGGTATCCCCCTCCCAGATGGCGATTTATAAAATTAGATACATTTAAACCTTTAGTACCCACCTGCCGATGGAAAAGTATACACTTCGCATCTAAAGCACTCGATCATAATCCGTTGGGATAATGGGGGGGGGTAACATTGCGCAATTACACGCAAAAAGCAAATCAAAACAATAATTCTCCAATAGAGAGACTCAAGGAAATCTCTACGTGGGTCTCCTCTGTACTGAATCTTGACCAGCTACTGGAATTGATTATTGGGAAGGCTACCATAATTATGAAGGCCAAGGCGAGCTCCCTGCTCTTGTTGGACAAAAAAACAAGGAAGCTTTACTTCAAGGTCGCTACTGGTGAAAAAAAGGATGAAGTCAGAAAGTACGAGATAAATCTCGGCCAAGGAATCGCAGGTTACGTAGCAGAAAAGGGAGAGCCACTGCTCATTCAAGACGTTAACAAGGACCCACGATGGTATAAGAAAATAAGTGAGTCCATCGGATTTGAAACCAAATCCATTGCCTGCGTCCCCATGAAAATGAACGGGGACATAATAGGGGTAGTGGAGATCATTGACAAAGAAGACGGCAGCCCTATTCAACCCCAGGACATGCAGCTGCTGACCGTCTTCGCAGATCTTGCCTCCCAGGCCATCAGTAGCGCTCAAAAGATTGACAAAGTACGTAGGGAAAATAGAGATCTCAAGGAAGAACTCAGTCAGAAGTATCAAATAATTGGCGAAAGCCCGGCCCTCAAAAAGGTCATCTCCGACGCATTCAAGGTAGCAAACTCGAAGACCAGCACCATGATCCTGGGAGAAAGTGGCACGGGCAAGGAGTTGCTCGCGAGGCTCATTCACAAGGCTGGCGCCAGAAAAGAGCAACCTCTCGTGATCATTAACTGTGCTGCACTCCCTGATACCCTCCTGGAAGCCGAGCTATTCGGTTATGAGAAGGGGGCATTCACCGGTGCGACTTCCCGAAAAATAGGCAAGTTCGAGATTGCAGACCGCGGCACCATATTCCTCGACGAGATTGGCGAGATGAGCCCTGGGATGCAGGCAAAGCTCCTCAGAGTTCTCCAGGAAGGGGTATTTTACCGGGTTGGCGGAAATACGCCAATTTCTGTAGACATGAGGGTGATCTCAGCCACTAATCGGGACATAGCCCAAGAAGTAGAAGAAGGCCGGTTTAGGGAGGACCTTTATTACCGACTAAACGTTGTACAGATTCACATGCCCTCGTTGAGACAGAGAAAGGAAGACATCCCACTTCTAGCTGAACATTTTCTTAATCTTTTTAGACAGGAGAAGGGATTGCCAGATCTGAAAATCTCCTGTTCTGCATTAGAAAAAATGATGAGGTACGATTGGCCTGGCAACATTCGTGAATTACGCAATGCAATGGAACGCGCCGTGGTAATGGGAAATGGTAAAGAGATCCTGCCCGAAGACCTTCCAATTTTCTCGCCACGGAAAGCTCAATCGGGAATCACCGTCGGCATGACCTTAAAAGAGGCTGTAGATGCCTTCAAGAAGGATTTTATCATCCAGAACT
>DQZA01000085.1 GCA_011042035.1 Desulfobacteraceae bacterium | reverse complement strand
GCAGCCAAAAATCACTTCACAATCTCCGGGGATTCCTGGTCCTGAAGCTGTATCCAAAACTCTCTGGCAAGCGATTAAATCAAAGAAGTATAATGGCTCCAAGCATGCTCAGGTGGCCTTTTATGGTGGAACATTTACACGCTTACCACTAACAAAAATGGTGGAGTTATTGAAGGCGGTGAAGCCTTTTATTGAAGAAGGGTACTTCGAATCTATCAGGATATCCACCCGGCCAGATTCTCTTGCCCCAGACCGAATTGAGTTGATGAAATCGTACTGGGTCAAGACAGTTGAGCTGGGTGCCCAGTCACTTGACGACCGGGTGTTGGCGGCAGCTAACAGGGGCCATACAGTCCAGGATACCATTGATGGGCTTCGAAAATTGAGGAGCGCAGGTTTTTCTGTGGGAATCCAGTTGATGCCTGGGCTTCCGCACGAGACAAAAGAGTCCTTCCAACAAACGGTGATGAAGACCATAGAGCTGAGACCAGACTTCGTGCGGCTTTATCCTACAATCGTTATTGAGGGCACCAAGCTCGCGGAAATGTATAGAAGCGGACGTTACACGCCTCTTAGCCTTGAAGATGCGCTGGACATTTGTGCTGAAGCGGTGTCTCGTTTTGAGGAAGAGGGAATCCCCGTAATAAGAATCGGTCTTATGAGTTCTCCTACATTGCTTCAGGAGGGGCAAGTGGTAGCAGGACCATGGCATCCGTCTTTTGGCGAACTTGTTCGTGCCCGTGTCTACCAGAACAAAATTGCCCAAGGCGTTCCTGATGGTCTTGAAGGCAGGAGCATTCATGTAAGTGTCAATCCGAAGGATCTATCGTTCCTGCTAGGCTATAAGAATAAGGGCCTACGGTATCTGGAAAGGATAACCGGGGCGAGGGTAGCCTCCGTCCTTACCGACGTTTCTGTGGAGCCGAACGAGATAAGGGTGAGCCTGGTATGACATATCGATCCGGATTCATAGCCATTGTTGGGCCACCCAACGTAGGTAAATCAACCCTCCTAAACAGCATTCTGGGCAAAAAGGTGGCCATTGTTACGGCAAAGCCCCAAACAACCAGAAACCGCATAACTGGAATATACACGGCAAAGGACTATCAAATGGTGTTCATGGACACCCCGGGTATTCATAAGACCTACACTTCGCTTCACAAGAGCATGGTGGAGTCGGCCAAGGCTGCATTGAGGGAAGTGGATATTGTACTTGTGATGACGGAGGCCTCGGAAAATGCTTGGACGGAGACCTTGCCGGTAATAAACGCCTTGAGGAAGGTCTCAAAGCCTGCTGTGCTTGCAATCAATAAGATTGATAAGATCAAGAAACATGTCCTTTTGCCAGCCATAGATCGGGCAAGAAAAGAATACGATTTTGAAGCCGTAGTTCCCATTTCAGCCCTCAAGGGGACAAATTTGCCTGATCTCATGGAGGAATTGAGAAGGCTCCTTCAGCCGGGGCCCCAACTTTTTCCCGAAGATACGGAAACCGCCCAGTCCGAAGAATTCCTGGTTTCAGAGGTTATAAGGGAGAAGATATACCTGTTTACCAGAAAGGAGTTGCCTTACTCATGTGCAGTCACCGTGGATTTCATTACTGAGGATCCCGACAAAAATTTGATGTCAATAGCCGCACGGATACACGTGGAGACTGAATCACAAAAGGGCATTGTAATAGGGAAGAAGGGTGCTATGATAAAAAAGATAGGAGTGGCGGCTCGGGAGGAGATAGAGGCCAGGTTCGGAGTCAGGGTTTTCCTTGATCTGAGGGTAAGGGTTGAAAAAAACTGGAGCAAAGACCCTAGGTCTCTCAGGCGCCTCGGGTACTAGAAGCAGGAAAGCCGCTCATTGAGCGGCTTTCCTGCTTAGGAGAAAAGAGTAATAGTTTCTTTGTTGTCTATCTGAATATGCAAGATGCCTGCCAAGTGGGGGCAAGATTCTCTTTTATTGCTAACCTATTGAAATAACGGAGAATAAATCTGGGCCAAGATATTTCTTGCATATGCAGAAGAATTGAGTCGGTACAAAATGTTGTACCGGTTGAAGCTGTGCTAGTAGCATCGGCTAATTAACTGGCTGATATAATTAATTAAAAGTCGGTACAAAAAATTTAACCTTATATGACAATACTATATTTCTTCATTTTGTGTTGCATCAGGCTTTTGGTGATTCCCAGCTTAGCAGCCGCATGGGCCTGAACATTGTTGCATTCTGAAAGTGCTCTGCGTATCAATCTTTCCTCTATTTTTTCAAGGGCTTGAGGAAGGGGCATCCCTGGAGGCACAAATCTTTCTGCTTCCAATTCCACCTGGGCATTGGTAAGCTCCTCAGGAAGGTCTTCCACGGTGATAATTCCTCCACTGCTGAGCACCACGGCTCGTTCGATAACATTCTCCAGCTCACGCACGTTTCCCGGCCAACTATAGTTGTAAAAGGCCTTCCACACATCAGGATGAAGTTCCACCTGCTTGTTTTGATTATCTTTCGTGTATTTGTCCACGAAATGCTTTACCAGCAACGGTATATCGTCTCGTCTTTCCCGCAGGGGGGGGACTTCAATCTGGATTACATGTAGCCTGTAGAAAAGATCTTCGCGGAACAAGCCCTCAGCCACGTCTTCCTTAATATTTCTATTGGAGGCAGAGATAATTCTCACATCTACCTTAATGGTCTTTGTTCCCCCAACCCTTTCGAATTCCATTTCCTGCAACACACGCAGTAGCTTTACCTGCAGTGATGGAGGCATGTCACCAACTTCATCTAGGAAAAGGGTGCCCCCATCTGCTAGTTCAAACCTACCCTTTTTCATGGCAATGGCGCCGGTGAAGGCGCCCTTTTCGTGCCCAAACAATTCACTTTCCAACAAAGTCTCTGTTAGGGCGCCGCAGTTTACGGAAATAAAGGGACCATCCTTACGTGGGCCCGAAAAGTGTATGGCCTTGGCTATCAGTTCCTTGCCGGTCCCCGAAGGGCCGCTTATCAGTATAGAGGCCTTTGAATCAGCCACCTTTTGAATCAGGTCATAGATCCTCAACATGGGCTTGCTCTTCCCAACAATGCTCCCGTAACGAAATCTGTCTGAAAGGGCCTTTCGAAGAAGCCGGTTTTCTTTGATAAGCCGGTAGTTTTCGAGGGCCTTCTTTACGGTCAGCTTAAGTTCTTCATTTTGAAATGGCTTGGTAATATAATCATAGGCCCTCTTTTTCATAGCCTCTACTGCCATTTCGATAGTGCCATAGGCCGTCATCATTATAACAGGAAGATCAGGGTTGATCCTTTTGGTGGCCTCTAATAACTCCATACCACTCATGCCGGGCATCTTCATATCAGTAATCACGAGGTCGAGGTCAGAATCTTTTATTATGTTCAAGGCCTTCTCAGCTTTATCAGTGGTAATTATCTCATAGCCTTCCGGCGCGAGAAGGGCTTCAAGAACAAGAAGGTAGTTTTTTTCGTCGTCCACGATTAGGATGGTCTCCATTACTGCTAGCTCCGATTATGTTAAAGGCCCTTGTTTGGGAAGGGTCACCGTGACGGTAGTGCCCTGTCCTGGTTCGCTTTCTATGGAAATGGTGCCCGCGTGGATTTCTATTATCTTTCTGACTATAGAAAGCCCTAGTCCTGTGCCCCTTTCCTTTGTGGTGAAAAATGGATTAAAAACCTTATTGAGGTCTTCCTTACTGATGCCGCAACCATTGTCGCGGATACTTATGACATACCTATCCTTGTTTTCGCTACCAGTTACCTGAATAAGACCGTTTTCTGAAACCGAATGGATTGCGTTTATAAATATATTCAAAAAAGCCCGGTAAAGCATCTCTGGATCGGCCCTGAGGGGATAATTTCTTCCATCCAGGTTCTCTTTGACCTGTACATGTGATTTTTTCAGCTCAGGTTCCAGGAAATTGAGGTTTTTTTGAATAATCTCACTCAAATAACATTCTCGAATGCTGGGCTTTTGTGGTCTTGCGAAGTCCAGGAACTCTGTCACTATATTGTTGAGTCTGCTAGACTCCTCGACTATTACTGCTGAAAGTTTTCTCTGGGTCTCGTCAGCATGGGGTAGACCTCCCAACAATTCAGCAGTGCTTCGAATAATGCCCAAGGGGTTACGAATCTCGTGAGAAACGCCGGCTACCATCTGACCCAAGGCCGCCAATCGCTCCGCCTGGTGCAATTGAGCTTCGAGTTCCCTTTGCTCTCGAGCTCTTTCTTCTATTGTCTTTTCTGCCTTATGTACAATGAGAAGAAGGGCGAGAAATATAAGGCCCATTATGACCAGGGACAGACCAAAAATGGTGTACTGGAATTTGATGATGGACTGGTAAGGCTTTGTTAAATCCTGAATTATCTCAAAGACTCCCAAGATATAAGGAGTTTCCCCTGCATAAGGATCAATTCCCTTAAAAGGAATGTAAGTACGAAGTTTTTTCTCAGCACCAATTAACTCAATTCCGAGGCCCCAAAGATCCCTTTTTCCAGAAATGAGTCCCGAGCTGTTTTCACCCTTTACCGCTTTGTTGTATCCAAGGCTTTTGGTGACCTTTTTCCCCAGAAGCCTTGGGTCAGTGCTGTAAGCAATCACGCCCTTGCCTATGTCATATATATTTACAAGATCCACATTATAGCCGTGGACCGTATTTCTCACAACGCGATCCATCAACTCATACTGCTCTTTTTCACGCAACTTAATTTTGCCGTAACGGCTCACGACAGGTATGACGAAGTTTTGAAACACCTGGTGGTTAAGGTTTTGGCCAAGTAGCAGGGCATAATTTTCGTGGCTTTTTAATAGCATGTCTTTGGCCTTTTGGGCGACGATTACTGAAAAGGGGAAGCTGAAAGCCAAGAGGACTGCGAAGCTGGCATAAGCAAAGAATTTGACCAGGCGGAAGGGCCTTTTTCTATTTCGGTTTGTTGTAGAAGAGTGCTGCATTCTATAATACCTTTGGGAAGGGGACCTGGCTCATTTTTTAATCCGTCAGAGGCGGACGAGGGTTTAATCTGCCTATGGCGGATTAATTCCCCGCCCCTTGGGGCGATTAAGATGGTTTCCGATTGATACCCCGCTGCTTGCAGTGGGAAAGTTCATTTTTTCATTTTATTCCTAAAAATGGCCCCAGGTCAACCATCCCTTTTTTGCGTAGTTGCAAATGGATTCCTTTGTTGAATACGAGATAGCAAAAAAATATACTGTCTGACGGGGGACAAAAGGCAAGGGCTCAACACCAAGGTAACGAGAATGCAAATATCTGATCTTGCAAAATTACCATATTTAGTTTTCGCGGACGAGCAGGGGAATATATACGATCACCCTTATCTGCGAATGGCGGGGGCGGTTGGGGAAAGAATAGTGTCAGTGGATGGCGCCTGCCTCATCCCTTTACCAGAGTATAGCAAACTGTTTTTCCTGCCAGGCTGCCTTCCCATTGGCATGGATCCAGAAACCGGACGCTTTGTGGTGCTTGACAGCATCGAGGCAGGGGGAAAGAGGTTTAGGCCCTGTGCTGTGGCAGCGTTCTTGGAGCCGGGGTATGTAAGAACCCACTTACCAGCTGCCGAGTACAGTGAAAAAAGGTATTATTTACCCATGTGGTCCTACACTGCGGTGGGATTTGCCGAAGATGGGTACCTGGCCGCGGGTTTTCAAATCGAGTACTGTGAAAGGTGGGACCCTAGAAACTACGATGATCAGCAGTTGTTACCGGCCATTGAGGCATTTCTGTCAGAGGTTCATGACGGTCCCTTGGTGCGCCATCTTGTGAGATGTGCTACCGATAACCATTGTTTTGCAGCCAAGAACCTCTTCCTGAGAAGATGGGAGGCCCCTTTACCGGTTAGCCGAGCGTGCAATGCTGCTTGTCTTGGCTGCCTGTCGGCCCAACCCGATGGGTTGTTTGATGCCTCACATGATAGACTGGATTTCTGCCCGTCCAAGGAAGAGATAGTAAAGATTGCTGTTGGGCATCTCGAAGTTGCTGAAGATGCCATAGTAAGTTTTGGACAGGGGTGTGAGGGAGAGCCCCTGACAGAGGCTAGGCTGATTGCCGAAAGCGTAGCGGAGATAAGAAGCGTAACTAATAGAGGAACAATTAACCTGAACACCAACGGGAGCCTGCCTGGGGCAGTGGAAACAATAGCAGAGGCCGGACTTGATTCCATACGAATAAGCCTCAATAGTGCAAGATCTGACTTTTACAGGGCCTATTATAGACCGCGAGGATATGATTTCGAGGATGTGGTGGAATCCATAAAAATTGCCAGGAAGAATGGGCTCTACACCATGGTAAATCTTCTGGTTTTCCCCGGAGTCTCTGATCAGGAAGAAGAGATTGAGGCCCTTATCGGGCTCATAAAGGAAACAGACCTAAACTTTCTGCATCTAAAAAATCTGAATATTGATCCAGCCTATTATCTGGAATGTATGCCTTCGTCAGGCTCCGAGCCAGTAGGAATGAGGAAGATGACGGAAATTTTGAGATCTGCGCACCCCAACCTTCAATTGGGTTACTTCAACCAGCCGGTGAGAAAATCTGGCACGGGGCATGAGGCCTAAGCTGGCAGGACAAATCCTAAGATTTCTCCTTGCAGTC
>DQZA01000176.1 GCA_011042035.1 Desulfobacteraceae bacterium | reverse complement strand
TAGGCTGAAGGCTGAAGGATAGAGGTTCAGGGGCTTAATAACCTTCAGCCTTCAGCCTAATAACCCAAATAGCCTAAGCGAACAATGAGGCGAAATATGAAAAAAAATGAGGTCACAGAAGATGAATTCATGAAGGTCCTCACCCCGAGGGAGATAGTCTCGGAGTTGGACAAATACATAATCGGCCAGGATGAAGCCAAAAGGTCTGTGGCCATTGCTCTGAGAAACAGGTGGCGCAGGCAGCAGGTTCCACCCGACTTGCGGGATGAAATTGCCCCCAAGAACATCATAATGATCGGTCCAACGGGAGTTGGAAAAACAGAAATTGCGAGACGCCTTGCTCGGCTGGCCAATTCCCCATTTATTAAGGTTGAGGCCACCAAGTTTACCGAAGTGGGTTATGTGGGCAGGGACGTGGAATCCATGGTTAGGGACCTTACAGAGCTTGCAGTGAGCATGGCCAAGAAGGAAGAACAGGAAAAGGTCAAAACTCGGGCAAGAGAACTTGCCGAGGAAAGGCTGCTTGACATTCTGCTGCCCAGGAAAAAGGAAGAGCAACGTGAGCTAGAAGAAGGGGACAAGGATAAGGTGTTGGAGGTGGTCCGCTCTGACAGGGCTGAACCTTCGTCAACTAGGGATAAGCTGAGGCGGATGCTCAGGGAAGGAAAACTTGATGAGCGATATGTTGAACTAGAGGTGACCAATCGGAATATGCCTATGGTTGAGATCTTTTCGGCTGCCGGGCTGGAAGAGATGGAGTTCAACATAAAGGAGGTGTTCGGGAATATCTTCCCTTCAAAGAAGAAGAGGCGGGTGAAGATCCCTGAGGCCATAGAGATCTTGTCCCAGGAAGAGTCACAAAAACTAATTGACATGGACAAGGTGGTGGAAAAGGCCATACGCATGACAGAGCAAAACGGGATCATATTCCTTGACGAGCTTGACAAGATTGCAGGGGCTGAATCGGGCTACGGGCCAGATGTGTCTAGGGAAGGTGTTCAGAGGGACCTGCTTCCCATCGTAGAAGGCTCTACTGTTCTTACTAAGTACGGAATGGTCAAGACCGATCATATCCTTTTCATTGCAGCTGGAGCCTTTAATGTTAGCAAACCCTCGGACCTGTTACCTGAGCTTCAGGGGAGATTTCCCATAAGGGTGGAACTGGATTCCTTAACCATGGATGATTTTGTAAGGATACTAACGGAGCCCAAAAATGCCCTGATTACACAGTACGAGGCACTGCTAGCAACAGAGGGAATAAACCTGGAGTTTGAGGAAGATGCCATCAGGGAGATCGCACATATAGCGAGCATGGTAAATGATCGGATGGAGAACATAGGCGCAAGGCGTCTTCAAACGGTCATGGAAAAGCTTTTGGACGAGATTTCCTTTGAGGCACCTGATATGGCCTCCAAGGAGGTGGTCATCACCAGAGAGTATGTAAGGCAAAAACTGAGTGACATCCTTGAAGATGAAAACTTGAGCAGGTACATCCTATGAGCAGTGACACAGACCGGGCCAAAATATTAATTGAGGCGTTACCGTACATCCAGCGGTTCAACGGGGCTACCGTTGTGGTGAAATACGGTGGCCATGCCATGGTTGACGAGAAACTGAAGCAGAATTTCGCCCTGGACATCATCTTGATGAAATACGTGGGGCTGAACCCAATAGTGGTGCACGGTGGTGGCCCGCAGATAGGTGAGTTCCTGAGCAGGCTTTCCATCAAGTCAGAGTTTGTGGATGGAATGAGAGTGACAGACAGGCAGACCATGAGCGTGGTGGAAATGGTTCTGGTGGGGAGCGTGAACAAGGAGATTGTTAATCTCATAAATCGAAACGGTGGAAGGGCTGTGGGCCTCTCGGGAAAGGACGGTAAGCTGATCACGGCCAAGAAAATGAAATATGTTAGGAAGAAGGCTGCAGACCAGCCCCCGGAAATTATTGATATGGGTATGGTGGGGGAGATAGTGTCCGTAGATACCGAAGTTCTTTCCACCTTGGTTGAGAAAGAATTTATTCCTGTAATAGCTCCTGTGGGAGGGGGGGCAGAGGGAGAAACTTACAATATCAACGCCGATCTCGTGGCAGGACACATTGCATCATCCCTGGAGGCCAGGAAGCTGGTCCTGTTAACTGACACCGAGGGAGTGCTTGATACTGAGGGGCATCTCATTTCCACCCTTACCATGGAAGAGGCCCAGAAGCTTATTGCAGACGGTACCATCAAAGGGGGGATGATACCCAAGGTCACCTGTTGCCTTGAAGCGATTCGCAGTGGTGTGAAAAAGGCCCATATTATTGATGGTCGTATGGAGCATGCCATACTGCTGGAGATATTCACCAAAGGAGGGGTTGGAACGGAGATTGTGCTCTAAAAATAGCCCGTAGGTCCTAAGGCGCAAGGCGTGAGGCGGAAACGAAACCGAAGAATATCGAATGACGAAATTTGAATAAAGAACTCTTGTAAATTGGAAGGACAAAGTCATGGAAGAGGATACTATTTCTACCAAAGAGCAGGCAGATCGTTATATGTTCAAGACTTACAGCAGGTTCCCCATAACCCTCGTAAGGGGCGAGGGCTGCATGGTGTGGGATGAAGAAGGAAAGTCTTACCTTGATTTTGTTGGTGGCATTGCGGTGTGCGCCTTGGGGCACAGCTCTCCTATTGTTACAAAGGCCCTTGAAGAACAGTCCCGAATGCTGGTGCATGTCTCCAATCTATTCTATACAAAGCCCCAGATAGATTTGGCGCGGCTTTTGGTGGAAAATTCTTTTGCTGACCGAGTCTTTTTTGCAAACAGCGGCGCGGAGGCCAATGAGGCAGCCATCAAGCTTGCGCGAAAATATGCCCGGGACAACATGGGAGAGGGAAAGTATGTCATAATATGCATGGAGAATTCGTTTCACGGCAGGACCATGGCGACACTTTCTGCCACGGGCCAGGCAAAGGTGAGGAAGGGTTTTGATCCACTTCTTTCTGGGTTTAAATTCGTCCCATTTAACGATATTGATGCCATTGACCGCGCAGTGGATGAAAGCGTGTGCGCTGTTATGCTGGAACCAATACAGGGCGAAGGGGGGGTGGTAGTTCCAGAGGACGCTTATCTTGGCGAAGTAAGGAAGCTTTGCGACGAAAAAGGGATCCTCCTTATTTTCGACGAAGTACAGGCAGGGATGGGCAGGACTGGGAGGCTATTTGCTCACGAACATTATTCGGTAAGGCCTGACGTAATGACGCTTGCGAAGGCCCTTGGAAATGGCCTTCCCATAGGAGCCATGCTTGCGACAGAGAAACTGAGCGAGAGCTTTGGCCCTGGGTCCCATGCCAGTACCTTCGGGGGCACGCCCCTGGTGACGGCAGTGGCCACTGCCGTATTCAGAAGCATACTTGAAGATGGGGTACTGGATCATTGTGCCCAGATGGGTGTCTATTTTAAAGAAAAACTTGAAGGGCTTGTTGATAAGTATGACTTTGTTAAGGAGGTAAGGGGTCTCGGGCTAATCGTGGGGCTGGAGCTTGAGGTGGAAGGAGGCCCTGTGGTGAATTCCTGCCTTGAAAAGGGTTTTCTTATAAATTGCACACAGGACAAGATACTTCGATTTCTGCCACCCCTGATAGTGGAGCAGGATGAGATTGACCAGATGGTAGATTGCCTGGACGATATATTTGCTGGGATGGGTTAGTCAAGCTTGGGAAGAGATGTTCCCTTGGGTGCAGGGGTCAAGCAATCTCGGGCAAAGCATAAGGTGAATTATGAAAAGGGATATTTTGAGTATAAGGGATCTAAACGCAGAGGAAATAAATTTCCTCATCAAGAGGGCATTGGAGATCAAGGGTGGCCATGGCAAGGGTGAATTCCCAATGAAAGGAAAGACCCTTGGCCTTATATTTGATAAGCCTTCCACGAGGACGCGCGTTTCCTTTGAGGCAGGCATGACAAGACTAGGGGGGAGCACCATCTATCTGGGGCGTGCTGATACTCAGATGTCTAGAAATGAACCTATTAGCGATACTGCGAGGGTGCTGTCTAGGTATCTAGATGTGCTGGCTGTTAGGACCTATGCACAGGAGACTGTGGAGGAAATGGCTAAGTGGGCTGATATACCCGTAATAAATGCCCTCACAGACTTATACCACCCCTGCCAGATCCTCAGCGACCTGATGACGGTCCAAGAGAAGAAGGAAAAAATTGTCGGCTTAAAGATCGCCTGGGTTGGCGATGGTAATAACGTGGCAAATTCCTGGATCAATGCGGCAGGAATACTGGGCTTTGATTTGACACTGGCCTGTCCCCCGGGCTTTCAACCAAAGGCCCAAATCATGGAAGGGGTTGGCGACAACGTAAAAGTGGTGGAGGATCCCGTTGAGGCCGTAAGAGATGCACACGTGATAAACACGGATGTGTGGGCGAGTATGGGGCAGGAAGAAGAGCACGATGCGAGGGTTAGGGCCTTCCAGGGCTACCAGGTGAACGCCCAACTGCTATCGCACTGCAAGAACGACGTAATCATTATGCACTGCCTGCCTGCCCACAGGGGGGAGGAGATCGCAGAGGACGTGCTCGAAGGGCCCAACTCCGTTGTTTTTGATCAATCAGAGAACAAGATGCACATGCATCAGGCAATCCTTGAGTGGTTGTTGGGGTGAAACGGTGTATAGGCATTTCAAGGAGGAAAGACATTGTCACAAGAGATTAATAAGATAGTACTTGCCTATTCAGGTGGACTGGATACCTCGGTGATATTGCACTGGTTGAAGGAGACCTACCAATGTCCGGTTGTGGCCTATGCTGCGGATGTGGGCCAGGAAGAAGAGCTAGAAGGGATAAGGGAGAAGGCCCTTAGCACTGGCGCTGAGGATGTCATTATCGAGGACCTCAAAGAGGAGTTTGTTAGGGACTTTGTTTGGCCTGCATTACGCGCCAACGCCATTTATGAATCCGCTTACCTATTGGGGACAAGCCTTGCAAGACCCATTATCGCTCAAGGCCAGGTGGGGGCAGCAAAAAAGGTGGGGGCTGACGCCGTGAGCCACGGGGCAACGGGCAAGGGAAACGACCAGGTACGATTTGAGCTGACCTATATGGCCCTTGATCCAAGCTTAAAGATCATTGCTCCCTGGAAAATATGGGATTTTCGGGGAAGGGAGGATCTTATAGCCTATGCAAAGAAGCATGGAATACCTGTCCCTGTGACTAAGGAAAAGCCCTATTCAAGTGACAGGAATCTTTTACACATAAGTTTTGAGGCCGGAATATTGGAAGATACATGGATGGAGCCCCCAGAGGACATGTTTGTCCTGAGTGTTTCTCCTGAAAAGGCCCCTGATAAGCCCACCTATGTTGAGATAGAGTTTGAAAGGGGTAACCCCGTGGCTGTGGATGGGCAGCGTATGAGTCCTGCACAATTGCTTGCCCATATGAATAAGCTTGGGGGAGAGAATGGAATCGGCCGTGTGGACCTTGTGGAGAACCGGTATGTGGGTATGAAGTCAAGGGGTGTGTATGAGACACCAGGAGGCACAATTCTCAGAACAGCACACCTTGCCATGGAATCCATAACCATGGACAGAGAGGTGATGCATATCCGCGATAGCCTCATTCCTCGTTATGCAGAAATGATATATTACGGGTACTGGTTTTCCCCTGAGAGAGAAATGATGCAGGCATTGATAGACGAAAGCCAAAAAAACGTGAGCGGTGTTGTAAGGCTTAAGCTATACAAGGGCAACTGCATGGTAGTTGGCAGAAAGTCTGACGTGTCGCTGTATGATCCTAACTTTGCAACATTTGAGGGTGATGAGGTTTACAATCAGAAGGATGCGGAGGGCTTCATAAGGCTTAGTGGATTGAGGTTGAAAATAGCAAGGCTCTTAGACCTTCAGAGAAAAGGCGGGTAAAAGGCTTGGACAATGGCTGAGAAAACCTGGGGAGGAAGATTCAAGGAGAGTATCGACGAGCTGGTGGATCGTTTTAACGCATCCATTGGGTTTGATCGAAACCTCTATAAAGAGGATATCCAGGGAAGTATTGCCCACTGCAAGGCACTGGCAAAGGCCGGAGTGCTTACAGAAGAGGAGTGCCAATGCATCATAAAGGCGCTAAGAGAGATAAGGGAGGAACTGGACAAGGGACCCTATCCTGACGAAGCCTCATACGAGGATATTCACACCTTGGTCGAAAGGGCACTCGTCAATAAGGTAGGGGAACTGGGCGAGAAGCTGCACACCGGAAGGAGCCGCAATGATCAGGTGGCACTGGATATGCGTCTTTATGTGCGAAATGCATGTCAAAGAATTATCTCCCTCATTCGCGAGGCCAAACATGCCCTCGTTTCGCAAGCAGAAAACAACTTGGATGTCATTATACCGGGCTACACACATATGCAGAGGGCCCAGCCTGTTCTTCTAGCTCATCACCTTATGGCCTATTATGAGATGTTAAAGAGAGATCGGGAGCGTTTTGAGCAGGGTCTTGCCAGGATAAATGTCCTCCCTCTGGGGTCTGCTGCCCTTGCAGGAACCACCTTTGCTTTGGATAGGGATCTAGTGGCCAAGGAACTGGGTTTCAAGGCAGTCTCTGCCAACAGCATGGACGCG
>DQZA01000175.1 GCA_011042035.1 Desulfobacteraceae bacterium | reverse complement strand
TCTTTTCCCATTCCGTGGCACACTTCTTGATTAGTTATTCGAAAGATTTATTTGGGGCCTTTTGTTTGTGGAAAGAGGTCCCTTCAAGGTTTCGACTTGCTCTAAACTGAGAAAAAATAATTCCTAAACCTACAATTCATGCCCAAAAGTTTATGATTTCAATATCGGCATTAGCTAGTGCCTCTTATCATAAATTCCTCGGTATAAACATGTATGATATTGCCAGTATTTTAAAAAAAATCACAACTTACATACATAAAATATAACACACAATTTATTGAATAATGGCACGTGCATTCATGGATGATTTTTTAGCGGTATTAAAGTTCTAGCTTAAGTCTGGAGGGTGCGTGGAGCCGTATATTGAAACGCGCAGCCGTCTGCCGCCGAGCATGCGCAGGAATTGCGAAACTGTGACCTTGTTACTGTTTTTTCAAGAACTGGTGGATATTAGGCAACAAACAAAAGAGGCGTGGCGCTTGCTTTTTGATCTTTGGGGTCAAAGAGGTAAGCCAATGGTAACAAATTGGACGACTTAGGAGGGATAGAATGAAATATGTAATAGGAGTAGATGTAGGGGGCACCTTTACAGATTTGGTTTGCCTAGATGAGGAAGGAAACTTGAATTTAACAAAAATTCCCTCTACACCGGATGACCCATCCAGGGCCATCATGCAAGGGCTTTCTAAACTTGCTGGTATCTTAGGTAAAGATATGAAGGAGCTATTTGACGAAACTAGAAGAATTACCCATGGAACGACAGTTAGTACCAATACAGTTCTCACGTGGACCGGGGCCAAGGTAGGGCTTCTGTGCACTAAGGGATTTAGAGACATCCTGGGTATCCGCTTTGGTATCAGGGAAAATCCCTATAATCTTGCAATCCCCCAGCCAGAGGCACTTTGTCCGAGATACCTGAGGGTCCCCGTGGAAGAAAGGACGAATGCTGCGGGTGAGATAGTTACACCGCTTAACGAAGATGACGTACTGAAGGCCTGTGAATACTTAACTGAGCAAGGTGTGGAGGCTGTTGCAATCTGTTTCCTGTGGTCATTCAAAAATCCCACTAATGAAAAAAGAGCCCTTGAATTGTGCAGAGAAGCCCTTCCTGACACCTATGTCTGTGCCTCTTACCAGATTCAGCCAGAAATCAGAGAGTACTGGCGGATGAGCACTACAGTTATAAATGCATATGTGGGTCCCAAGCTTTCTGCCTATTTGAAACATTTGGACGAATCTCTCAGAAAAGAGGGCTTTAAGGGTCACTTGCTCATTACTCAATCAAATGCAGGCGTCATTTACCCTGAGGTAGCAATGGAACAGGCGGTCAGGACTGTGCTCTCTGGGCCAGCTTGTGCCCCTGCTGCTGCTGCGTATGTTGGGAAGGCCTTGGATTTTAGGAATATAATAACAGTGGATATGGGGGGAACCAGTTTTGATGTATGTTTGATTAAGGATGGCAGCCCGATGACCGCTCTGCAAAGCGCAGTAGGTGGCGTTTATCACATGAAATTACCTCTAGTGGATGTACGAACTATTGGCGCCGGTGGGGGAAGCATTGGATGGTTGGACAAAATGAAAGTCCTGCATATGGGGCCTCAGAGCGCTGGGGCTGATCCTGGTCCCGCATGTTATGGCAAAGGTGGTAAGGAGCCAACCTGCACTGACGCGGATTTGGTCTTGGGGTACCTGAATCCTGATTACTACTTGGGAGGTGAAATGAAAATCTACCCTGAGCTGGCCCACCAGGCCATAAAGGAAAAGATTGCAGATCCCTTGGGTGTGGACGTGGCGCAAGCAGCATGGGCGATGCGGAAAGTTATTGATCACCACATGGTTGATGGTATCTCGATTGTTTCTGTTCAGAGAGGTGAGGACCCTAGAAGATATACCTTGGTGGTCGCTGGGGGAGCTGGAGCAGTTCATGCGGCTAGTCTGGCGCGGGCTTTGAATATAAAGCGATTGCTTATTTCAAAAACATCCTCAGTTTTTTGCGCTCTTGGCGGTGTAATCGCTGATGTGCGTCATGATTTTGTTAGATCCATTGCGAGTAGAATGAGCGCCGTAGACCTGGATGATCTCAATGCACTTTTTAACGAGATGAGAGCCATAGGCGAGGGATACCTGAAAATGGAGGGTGTTTCAAAATCCGAGAGGTATTACTTAAGATCAGTGGATATGCGCTATAAGGGCCAGTATCATGAACTTGAAGTGCCTCTTCCCCTAAAGGACAGCAATAGTACTAGCGAAAAGGTTGACAGGGATATGCTCGAAAGACTCGTAGAGGATTTTCACCAGATGCACGAAACGCTTTATTCCTATAGGGATACAACTGAAACAGAGATATTGAACGTGAGGCTGGCTGCTTGTGGCAAGGTGCGGACTCCCGAAATTAAAGCAGAGGACTTTGTAAGTAAGGATGCTAGTGCGCACAAAAAAGGAGAACGTCAAGTGTATTTTGAAGAGGCAGGAGGATTTGTTACTACAGGTATATACGATGGAGACAGGATGGAGGTGGGCAACTTGGTAGAAGGGCCTGCCGTTGTGGAGCTAAGCACAACAACTATTGTTGTTCCCCCAAGAGGCAAGATAGAGGTCACTCCCTATGGGAGTATTCTAATGGAACTTAGTGAATAGGCTTAAAAGGAGGATACATCATGAGTGAAACTTACAAGATCAGAATAGACGCTGCGGATTTTTCAGTCCTCACATCAGCCGTGTTTACCATTGCACGCGAAATGGGCGTGAACATGGAAAGAACTGCTAGGGCACCCATATATTTTTCGGCACACGATTTCTGTACATCCATACTCAACCTTAAGGCTGAGTTGGTGGCTCTTGCCGAGTATATCCCAGTGCTGGTAGGGGCTACCCCCTTTGCGGTGCGTGCAGTGAAAAGATTCTTCAAAGAAGATGTAAATCCAGGCGATGTGTTCTTGGTTAATGACCCTTACACCATGGATGCTGGTAACCAGATGGCGGATTGGTGCGTCGTATATCCGGTCTTTTATAAAGATGAGCATGTCCTGTGGATCGCAAATAAGGCACATCAACAGGACACAGGGGGAGGGGCTCCTGGAGGATATAATCCAAATGCTATTGATGTTTATGCAGAAGGCCTACGAATCCCCCCTCTGAGGATTATCAAAAAGGGGAAGGAAAGAAAAAGCGTTATTAATCTAGTCATGACAAATGTGAGGATCCCGGATGTACAATACAGTGACCTCCTTTCTTTGATTGGGGCTGCCAGGGTGGCAGAGAAGCGGTTAAGGACACTGATCGATACCTACGGGAGGGAAACCTTTAACATCTTCGTTGAGGACCTTCTCGCTTATGGTGAGTTTTTAATGCGTGAAGAGATTCGTAAAATTCCTGATGGCATTTACCACAGCGAAATAACTGGTGCGGAAGGAGCTCCTGCTATTGTATGCGACTTAACAGTAGACGGTGATGAGCTGATTGTAGATTTCAGCGACAGCGGTCCCATGAGCAAGGAATACATCAACAGCCCCATTGCAAATACTTATAGTGCTGTCTATCAGGCTATACTACAATCCCTTGGAAAGAACTTGGAAATCCGTTGTGGCGGGTGCTATAGGCCGATATCAATCAAGACAAAACCAGGAACTGTTACACATGCAACGTTTCCTGCTACTCATGGTAACTGCACAAATTTTGTCGCCAAACAGATTATAGAGGCGGTATGGGCAGCGCTTGCAAAGGTGGCTCCCAAAGAGACTCCCGCAGGCTGGGGTTCCATCCCATATTGGGTTTTCAGCGGTATTGATCCAAGACGATCCGAAGGATATGGATCCCCTGACTTTTTAGCATGTGCCTCTGGGGCTGGCGCTCTGTGGGGTGTGGACGGGTGGTCCACCAATGGTCCGGTTATTTGTAGTGGGACCCTTTATTATCCAGAAATTGAAGTGTGTGAGGGGTTGTATCCCATTTTTTGGGAAAGGTGGGAATGGGCGAAGGATTCGGCTGGCCCGGGCAGATGGCGTGGTGGCCTCGGTGTGCATAACCAATGGGTATCTATTTCTGATTCCGAGCCCGTGTTTCTTCATTATGCTGCAGACCCTTATGACTATGTTCCTGCTCCGGCTATTGATGGAGGCAAGTTGCCACCAGCGAATAGGAAGGAACTTTATTTTGCAGGTGGTCGCAAAGTGACAAATGAAGAAATACGTAACCAAAAAGCTTTTGTGCTGTCCAGGGGGGACAGGGTGAAAGACTTTGTTCAGGGCGGCTGCGGTGTCGGCAATCCCTGGGAAAGGGACATAGAGGCGGTAGTGAAAGACGTGAGAGATGAGGTGGTTTCAATAGAAAGTGCCAAAAATGACTATGGAGTGGTGATAAAAGCTGGGACCCTGGAGGTTGACATGGATGAGACAGAGAGGCTTAGAGCGAAAATGGGCACACAGAGATAATTGATAATGCTTTCAAAGGGGGAATCAAAATGGAAATGAAAGATGGAAATCCTACGATATTTGTGATCATGGGGTTTGGCTTTTCCTTGGCCACTCTTGGGGTACAACAGATCCTTCTGATGCCTGATCTCACAGGCGCAACCATCTATGGGCTTATTGTGGGGTCTTTGGCAGAATTCATAGGCGGCATATGGCTGTTTGTTAAAAAAGACACATATATGGGTTCAGTTGGGACTACATTTGGTGCCTGGTTGATAGGGTATTTTTTGTTTTCCACTCAGGGCGTGCAAATGAAACTTTTCTCGCCTTTATCATCTGCTTTATATTGTTTTGCACTAATCCCACCAGTGATTTTACTAACCTATCCGGCCATTAAGTTCAAGGCCAGGGAATTAACGTTTGTATTCTTTCTCCTCATAGGTGTTCTTTTGTTCCTTGGAAGTGGCAATATCTCATACGCAAACGCTAAGATCTTTTTGAGGATAGGGGGAATCCTATCCCTGGGTACGGCATTATTGCTGTGGCATATAGGATGGAATTTCATCAAGCAGATGGTCCATGAACTTATGGAATCCAGGTAACAGATAGAAGGAGGGAAGATAATGGCGGAGCTAAAAGTGAAATTCGTTGGAAAAGACCTCAGAAGCCCCATTGGTGTAGCATCCCATGCAGTGTTGAATCAGGGACTCAGTGGTGCCAAAGAGGAAACTGATCAGTTAAAGATGTATGCAGATTATGGAGTAGGCTTTGTGCATACACCTTTTATATGCTCTGAGGAGGAACACCCCAAAGATGCCCCTCCTGGATGGAAATTCCAGCACGTTAGATCAAGGGAACCCTTCAGGATGGAGGGGCTGCTTGTAGCCACTGAGGCAAGGCGTATCATGTGCCGGCTTAATGCTGGGCTGGCGATGATCGAGAGCCTGCGTGAGACATTACCAGATGATGTAGCTGTTATTGCAAACATGATAGGCCCGGGGGCTGACCCGCAAGGTTGGGCAGAATTATGTCACATGGCTGAAGACGCTGGCGCGGATATCATTGAAATGAATGTTTCTTGTCCATTGCCTGCTGCCACGGCCAAAGCAGTCAGTTCGTATTCAGAAGGGGAGCTCAGTGATGCAGCAGGTTCGTTGCTTGGTGATTCACCACAGATCTTACTCCCTGTAGTAAAGGCAGTTACAGAAAGCTGTAGTGTCCCTGTGGGAGTGAAGCTTACTCCCGAGACAGGCTTTCCGAGGGTTGTGGGTTTAGTCGAGGGCATCAAAAATGCGGGAGCAGCGTTTATTTCAGGAATTAATGCACCAATAACCGTTGGCCCGCCGGACATTTACAAGGGTGGCAAAGGCAAATGGGTGGGAATGCAGGAAAATCCAATCTGTGCGGCCCTAGGGCCTTGGGATAGGTACCTTCTTTATAGGAATCTTGGGGCAATCTCCCTTTTTGTGCCGGATATTAAACTGGCCGGTATAGGAGGCCTTGTCGAACCTGAGCACATAATTGAGGCAATGATGCTGGGTGCGCGGGTGTGTGAGCTGTCTTCTGGCCTTTTATGGAAGGGCACCGGCCTTATTAAGGAATGCCTAGAATTCCTCGGCGATTACATGGACCGACAAGGTTACCAAAAGGTAGAGGACTTCATCGGCATAGGAGTCAAATACATCAAGCCAGTGGAAGAAATAGATTGGAGGCAAGAAGACTTTATCGCCACGGTCGATGACAGACTCTGCACTAGGTGTGGGAGGTGTGCCAATAATATCTGTTTGGCCAGGACCCTGGCTGAAAATCCTTTACGCATAGTAATAGATTCGCGGTATTGTATTGGTTGCGGCCTTTGTCAGTCCATATGCCCAGAAAACGCCGTCAGTATGGTTGAGCAAAAACACCCCGTTGTTGGCATCAGCCTTGATAATGCTTAGAGCTGGCCTGCGGACACTTGTAGACGTTCTGGTTTGTGTGCAAGGAGTGTAAAACAGAATGGCGAAAATTTTTATCAATGGGCAACAAATAGAAGTGGGCAGGGATGTTTCTATACTTACGGCGGCGCGGGCCAATGGAATTTATATCCCTGCCCTGTGTTTTCATCCTGATTTGCCTTTCGTAAAAATGGCCCCAGATGACAAAGTGTACCAGGGGGCCAGGATGGTAGCCAATGACGGACGCGATGAAGA
>DQZA01000214.1 GCA_011042035.1 Desulfobacteraceae bacterium | reverse complement strand
GGCAATATCGAGATATGTGACCCTTCCTTTGTGGGTAAGACCTTGACCAGAGAAGAAAGGGATGTGAAAGGACTTAACACTAGGCCCTTCACGGGCCGTATCGCCATGGATTGGGGAGTGAGCAGCTTTTCATCCCTTGTCTCAGGCTACGAAGATAGCGCTGACATGCCGGAGCATGACATTATGGCCTACGGAGGGATGACGGGGGTGGACGAGACAGCGTTGGTTTCAGGCACGCCTTATGAATCAATCCTAGAGTTTCCCCGGGGACCAAAGGCGGGTAGCTTCCTCCACAAGATCATGGAACAGGTGGATTTTTCCAGGGCCGGGGAAGGCGAGCGAGAGGACCTGGTACGTGACCTGCTTGCCGACTATGGTTACGAAGAACAATGGACCGCCGCTATTTGCGGGATGCTGGAAAATACCTTAGGAGCTTCGCTTAGTGAAGAGCATCAAGGCCTTAAATTGTCTCTGGTCCCCACTAATTGTAGATTAACGGAGCTAGAATTCTACTTTCCCATGCGCCTCATAACTCCCACCGACCTGGCCAGTATTTTTGAAGGAGAATCTGTATCATCTTCCATGGCCTATATTCCGGAGAGGATTGAAGCCCTTGAATTTTCTCCAATCAGGGGATTTATGAAGGGCTATATTGACCTAGTATTCCAGTGGAATGGAAAATATTACCTGGTGGACTGGAAGTCAAATCACCTCGGTCCTGACATTGAAGCTTACAACCAAGGCTCCATGGAAGAAGAAATGCTAAGGCATTTTTATGTGCTCCAGTGCCATATATACTGCCTTGCCCTTGATCAGTACCTTAGCCTGAGGTTACCTGGTTATGACTACCAAAGGCATTTTGGCGGGGCGTTTTACATCTTCCTGCGGGGTATGGATGCAGAAAAGGCCCCGAAATACGGGGTGTACGGGACAAGACCTTCGGTTGACTTGATTAAGAGGCTGAGGAAAGGGTTGCTGGAAACAAAGGGAAGCTAGAGTGATCTAGAGTTATGAGTGAGCTAAAGTGATCTAAAGTTAGGAGTGAGCTAGAGTTGGAAGTTGTGGAGGGGGAGTGAGTTTTTTTAGAACAGATGCACGGGAATACGAGGGCTTGTTGGAGGCCGCTTTGCTTCCTGATATCTCGCGCCATTTCGCCCTGTTCATCAATTCATTGGCCGACAAGCCAAGTAACGAGCTTTACCTGGGAGCAGCCCTAGTAAGCTTTGTTACGGAGCAAGGACATATATGTCTTGACCTTTCCCACGCCGAGGGCCGCCCGTTCTATGACCCTCATGGCAGGTACATATGTCACTGCCCTCCCCTGAAGACCTGGCAAAAGCAGCTCCTGCAAAGCGGAGTTGTTGGTAGGCCGGGTGATTTTGTCCCCTTGGTGTTGGACAGCCGCTGTCGTCTCTATCTCCATCGATATTGGAAATATGAAAACTGTCTTGCCACCCATCTTCGGGAAAGAGCACAGAAAAAACTCATAATTCCTGAGGCGAAGGACCTGGGTGGATTACTTCGAAAATATTTTTCTTCCCTTACGGGGGAGGAAATGGACTGGCAGGCCCTGGCCGCCTTTACTTCAGCGACCAAAAAACTATGTGTTATTTCTGGTGGGCCCGGCACCGGGAAGACCACGACCGTTTGTAAGATTATTTCATTTGCCCTGGAGCTGTGTGAGAAGAAGGATGTAAAGATCGCCCTTGCCGCCCCTACGGGTAAGGCTGCTGCCCGCCTTGAAGAGGCCATGAAGTTTCACCGCAATAGCCTTCCGGCAAGTGAGGAGATCAAGGCCAGGATTCCTGTCGAGGCATCCACCATTCATCGATTGTTGGGGTATCGGCAGGGGAGCCCCTATTTTATACACAACAAGGAAAACCCCCTATCTGTAGATATGGTGGTTGTGGATGAGGCATCAATGGTGGACCTTCCCTTGATGGCCAAGTTATTTGATGCGGTTCCGCAGAATGTACCTATTATCTTATTGGGAGACAAGGACCAACTGGCCTCTGTGGAAGCGGGAGCAGTAATGGGGGATATATGTAGCGAGGAGATGGTCCGAGGCTTTTCAAAGACCTATGCAAAGGCCTTCGAACGAATGGTGGGAAAAAGGTCGATCACCTTGCAGGCTCAACAGTGCCCCGAGGGGCTTCAGGACTGCGTGGTGGAGCTTACCAAAAACTACCGGTTCGGGCCTGAAAGCGGTATCGGACAGCTTGCCCGTGCCATCAACAAGGGCGATGCCGACGGTGTTATGAACATTTTGCAAGATTCTCACTACCATGATGTGCAGTGGTATCCTCTGCCCCATAACAGGTTGATGGCTTCTGCGCTGAGGGCCCCGGTTTTGGAAGGCTATGGACCTGTTTGTAAGGCGAAGGATATGCCCCGCGGGTTTGAGCTGTTTGACAGATTCCGAATCCTCTGCGCCATCAGGCAGGGACCTTATGGGGTGGTAGGCCTAAACCGGTTAGTTGAGCGTATCCTGGGTGGAAGTGGGTTGGTGCGGCCTGGTGTAGAACTGTATCCGGGCCTCCCTTTACTCATTACCCGCAACGACTACAGCCTGGGCATCTATAATGGTGATGTGGGAATAGTTGCCCCGAGAGAAGAGGGCAGGGGGGTTGTGGTTTGTTTTAGGAATTTGGACGGATCTTTCCGAGAAATCCATCCATCGAGATTGCCCGATTTCGAGATAGCCTATGCAATGTCCATCCACAAGTCCCAAGGGTCAGAGTTCGACGAGGTAATGATCATATTGCCTGATGTGGATGTGCCCATATTGACAAGGGAACTCATATATACGGCCGTAACCAGGGCAAGAAAGAAAGTGAGTTTATGGGCAAGACCAGACATATTGCAAATCGCAATTTCAAGACGTATTCGCAGGCACTCTGGCCTGAGGGAGGCCCTCGCATGAGTGGGGATGCCACCGAGTGCGCCATCGGAATACGCATCCTCCGTTGAATGGCCGAGTTGAGCGGAATTGTGACGGCCAGAGGTTGCCTCCTGATGCAAGCTATGGAGGGAGCGGAGGCTCAGGGCGGCCATTTGTTTTATGAGTCTAACGTTTCGAGTTCAGCGGACCAAACCCGCCGCGGCTTCTTGAACCATGGATTAGTCCCGGGCTCTCCTTCCTCGACTCGGGACTAGTCCTTTATTTGTTATGCCATGATTAGATATTCCTTTATCGAGTTTTGAATTCTTTCAGTCTCGTACACTCTACGAGGCGATCTAGGGTCTTTGCCGTAAAAACTTTCCCCCTTGTTGCGAGTATCATTTTTTTCATATCTTCCCGGCGGACCCCGAAGCCCCGACCGCCGATACACGCGATAACTTCGTACTTGGGATTATCCTCGGAGCGTCCGGCGAGGCTCAGCTCCCCGAGGTGTTGAATGCGCGTCACTTTGTCGCGGGCCGTGCCGTCATCCTCTGTGATTTTCGCTTCGATAATTAGCTGCGGGTTGAATTCACTGGGTATAATGAAGTCCGGTGCCTGGTCGAAACCTTCGATACGTTCCGCCCGCTTGGTTTTACGGAAACTGATCCCCGCCTTGGAGAGAACTTCCTCAATCGCGGATTCAAGACTATCGCCGATGAGTTCACTTACGGAGTCTCGATGCCCGGCAAAGGGCCTTCCAAGAAATCGCTCGTAGAGCAGCATGGCGTAGGGAACACCTATCCCCGCCAGATTCTTGATACTGTCAATGCCATTTCTGGTGTCAGCCTTGTCCAGACGATGAATCTGATCTTCACCCACTTCGGGAACGCCTGCCGCCAATAGCTGGCATGCGGTTTTGACCATGGCCATGAGCCGTTCCTTGGTAACCCTGTTGGTGTTGAGTTGCGTTTCAGGGTTCATTCGAACTTTGCGGTCCAACGAGCGCACAAAGCCTTGAGTAACAGAAATGCCGGTTCTCTGCGTCGTTACATAACCCCATTCCGGTGGCGTAAAACCGAGCATGGAGCGCAATACCACGATAGAGATAGGTTCGGATACCGTTACTTGAAACACTTGTTCCGGATCAAGCCGGGTGAAACCTTCGGTTGCCGCTTTCAAGGCTTCGTATCCACGCTCAAAGACGGGATATTCAACAAAGCCAGCCCCCTTCGGCATGACGAGAAACTCGGATTCAAGACATGAAAATACGGCGTCTACATAACTTTCAGGATCCCGGAGAATCTCCTCCAGGGAGACTTCAAAAGGGAACGTTGGCATTTTCCAATCCATATTCCGCCACTCTTTCGTGGACAGCGAACAGGGGCAGGTCCCTTGTCGTTGTTGTTGTGTTAATCTCGATAAATTTTTCAACTTGGTCCTGTCCGCCGAAGCGCCTGAGCCAATCAGCCACATCCGCCAGGCGTGATGCGGTTGGTCTGTTTTTATCCCATCCACTTCTGAGTGACCATATCGCGAGGCGGATCAAGTGGCCGAAGATGATGCACCTGATGTCACCGGAAGTCGGCTTGACATTCCCGGCCTTGAGGTGCGCGAGATCTTCTTCCACGATTCTTGCGACATCTTCCGGGGAATCCGCCAGCCATTTCCGTTGCATGACGCCCGTTGATCGGCAGACGAACACGGTATCAAGGATGGATGAACCGGTTCCGTTTATGTGTATGGATGCGCCCATTTCCCCAGGGCAGGGAAGCGATGCGGAACAGGTCAGCCCCGCATCAAGAATCGCGACCGCGACGGGATAGTATGCTTCAATTGTGTTGTGATGATATGTGAACGCAAGTGGAGCCCCCGGCTTCAGGGCTTTTGACATGCGTTGAAATACCGCGGAAAGCCCTTCCGTAAAATGATCCAAATCACGCCCCATATCCACGTTACCCGTTAACTCGCCTTTGTTCCTGGTCGAAACAGCATTGAATGCCTGGAAATCCTGGCCGACCAACCGTTTCAGCCAGACATAGCAAAAATCCATAAGTTCCGCATACTGGACGTTGCCGAAGTATGGAGGATCGGTGAGAACAGCGTCCAGTGAGTTGTCGCGCAAGTCAGAAGTTGCTGCGTCCTGGCACGAGATATTGACTTTACGGATATGATCGGACCTGAAACCATTTAAATGGTCTCCAATCCATTCTTTGTCAATCGGAATTACTTTTTTCTTGCGGCCATGGTGGCGCACCTCAAAAGGTTTGTCGCAATACGCTTTTGCCTTTTTGAATTTTTCGATAATGTTGGCCCATCCTCCGCTTCCCACACACATGTTACGACCGGATTCCATAATACCCAACAAATTTGATTCGCACTGTATCAGTCCCACGGGGAAGCCATGCACCGAAAAAATATCAAGCGATTTCAACGCCCTCGTGTCATAGCGGCATACCATATTCTGGTAACGGAGCAGGTCTGACAAATTAGTCGATAGCGCATTGCGCACCCGTTCATCCTGTATTTTGACGATAAAACGCGCGGAGAGTTCCAGCCCGACAAGCTGCCGGTAATTGAACATTTCCCGGTAATGTTTATAGCCCCAGCGGTGAAGCCTGTTGGTTTCGTCCCCGCGTGGTATTTCATCATCGGGCACATACCTCGGTCCCATTTTACTCCATCTTTCTTCAGCCTCTCTGATCAGTTCCATGTCTTGGGAATCCGGTTTTTTAAAGAATCGTCCTTTATGAGTCGGCTTGCACTTTTGGCAATGATATTCGATGGCGAAAAGTCGATGGCGTGGCGGGCCAAGTTCAGCGTCAGGGAACAAGTTATCGCTTCCACAAGCAGGGCATTTGCACCTGCCCCGCTTGGCTGGCCCATCAGGAGTCAGGACGGCTTCGCAATGACTGCACCGTCCGGGATTTTTCCTGTCCTCTGTTTCCGTTAATTCACCACAGGCCGGGCATACAAAGACATTTTTAGGATGCCTGGAATCGGAGGCAAGAAGGTAGCCAGGGAACAGTTTTATATCTTCCCCGCATTCCCTGCATTTTTTGAGTTTCACCCAAAGAAAGTATTTTACATGAGCATCGCTGCAGCCGCATAGGACACAGCGAGTGCGGTAGAGATCTCCGATTTCTTTTTCAAGAGTTGTTCGTAAAGAAACGGCGGCTTTCTCGTAATCTCGAAGGTTGAGATGTTCTATTTCCTGTTTGACGATCCACCATGCCATCGGGTTTATGTCAAACCCCGTGACATCGCAACCAACTCGATTTGCCTCAAGAATCGGGGTGCCACCGCCCATGAATGGGTCAGCAACATGGAGGCCAGGAAAGTTATTGGATTCGTAAAACGCCTCGCGTAGCGGCTTCTCCGAGAACTCGGACAACAGCAAGCCACGGAACAGGGTGCCTGGCCGCCGGGCAAACCACTTGTGCACGGCAATAACAGGGCGGTAGTTCTGCTGTATCTGCTTTTCTCGTAATGCCAGATCAGCGATAAATGCTATGTCAAAGTCTTTTTCTATCATGTGATTGTATGGCCACCTTGTTTAACGGCATACCGCTTGAGCTCACTAGTTTTTACGAAGCGTAGCGAAGTAAAAATCCACTGCAGTGATTTGTGTACGCCCGGCATGGGCGTGAACTTATGGGGTGAAAGTCCCCTATACGTGAACCCCGCTAAGATGGTGAACATCTTAGCGAAAGTATTAGCCGAAG
>DQZA01000040.1 GCA_011042035.1 Desulfobacteraceae bacterium | reverse complement strand
GGGAGGACAATGGCCTTGAAAAGCTATGATGAAGTAGTCCAATTTCATGGGCACAGTTGCCCTGGTTTGGCTATGGGGTATCGTATGGCATCAGCCGCACTGGAAGTTTTGGGTGAAAAACATTCAACAGACGAAGAACTAGTAGCGATTGTGGAAAACAACGCGTGTGGTGTCGATGCCTTGCAGTACCTGTCTGGCTGTACCTTTGGTAAAGGAAATTTGATTTTTAAAGATTATGGAAAACATGTTTATACCCTTTATGACCGGAGGTCGAGGAACGGCGTTCGGGTGCTGTTCAGGGTAGAAAATCTGCCCAGTGAGCTAAGGGGAGACCGAAAGGAACTTTTGCAATGGATACTTTCTGCACCCCAGGAACAGGTAATTAGGTTAGAAGAGGTTGTTATTGAAGAACCTCCGCCTGCCAGGATAATGAAATCAGTGATGTGTGACTTTTGCGGAGAGGCAGTAATGGAGACGAGAATCATAGAAATAGATGGAAAAAGGGCCTGCATACCATGTGCTGGAAAAAGAGGAAAATTCAATGGGTAACCGAGGGACCTCTATTTAACACCTAGAACATCCAGCGAGGAGGAAAGTTCATGAAAATCGGAATCCCAAAGGAAATCAAAAAGGCAGAAAGAAGAGTAGGGGCTACACCGGCTGGTGTAAAGGCGTTCATTGATCACGGGCACCAGGTTTTAGTGGAAAGGGGAGCAGGAATTGGATCTGGTTTCAAGGATGAAGAATACATTAAGGCTGGTGCCAGCATCCTTGACAGGGCGGATGATGTGTGGGCAGAGGCTGACATGGTGATGAAGGTTAAGGAGCCCATTGGTCCAGAATTTGACAGAATGAAGCCCGGCCAGATTTTGTTTACTTACCTTCATCTAGCGGCAGACAAGGAGCTGACCGAGAAATTGCTTGAGCGCAAGATTATAGGGATAGCATACGAAACTGTCCAGCTTGACGACGGGTCGTTGCCCCTGTTATCGCCCATGAGTGAGGTTGCTGGCCGTTTGTCCGTTCAAATGGGTGCCTTTAGCCTTGAAGCCAAAAATGGTGGGATGGGTATTTTGCTTTCGGGTGTCTCTGGAGTGAGGCCAGCTCACGTTACCATAATTGGCGGCGGTGTAGCTGGTTTTTCTGCAGCCATGGTGGCAGTAGGGATGGGCGCACAGGTTTCCATATTGGACAATAATCCACTGCGCCTGAGATACCTGGAGGATATAACTGACTCTAGGCTTGTTACTATTATGTCCAACCCGGCAAACATTGAGGAGGAGTGCGTCCATAGCCACCTGGTCATTGGGTCTGTGTTGATTCCAGGGGCCAGGGCGCCGAAGCTCATTTCAAGGGACTTGGTACGCCGAATGATGCCAGGAGCAGCAATTGTGGATATTTCTATTGACCAGGGTGGCTGTTGTGAGACATCCCGTCCCACCACCCACGAGGAGCCTACTTTCATTGAGGAGGGAGTGGTCCATTATTGTGTGACGAACATGCCCGGGGCTGTGCCCAGAACTTCCACCATTGCCCTTACCAATGTCACGTTGGCCTACGGGCTGGAGATCGCAAACAAGGGGTTGGAGAAGGCAATGGCAGATGACCCTGCGCTGAGAAAAGGCCTCAATCTTATTAACGGTCAACTGTGCTATCCTGCCGTAGCTGAATGCTTTGGTATGACGTGCGCGGAGATTGATTTCTAGTTTGTACTAAGTGCCCACTGTGCGAGGGTTTAGATCTTGATAGACAGTTCTTTGAGTCGAGCGATATGAACGTTAGGGAGGAGTGTTGAAGGATGTTAGAAGATCTTCAAGTATGGGTAAATGGGCATCTGATTCCCTGGTCCCAGGCCACTGTTCACATGATGTCACATAGCTTCAGCCGAGGCTCTGCCATGTTCGATGTGTTTGGGATTCATCGTGGAAAGGAAGGCCCTGTTGCGTTTCGTATGGACAAGCATCTGGATCGGTTTTATAGAAGTGTTGAGCTGCTCGAGATGCGCACCAATTACACGCGTGATGAGCTGAAGCAAGCTGTTGCAAAGGTGGTGAAGGCGAACAAAATTGGCCGGGGGGTTGTTAGGATTACCGGGTATTACAGCGAGCAGACGATAGTCACCCTTGTCATGGACCAAGATCTCGATATCGCTATTTTCGCCATACCAGAAACTGAGGATTTCAAACTTAACCATGCCGAGCCCATAAGGGTTTGCATTAGTAAATGGAGAAAACTGCATCCCGCTACTGTTCCAGTGGAGGCAAAGGCATGTGCGAATTACCTGAACGGGATGCTTTCCAGAAAGGATGCGGCAGAAAGGGGGTTTGACCTGGCCATCATGCTCACCACTGATGGCTATGTTGCCGAGGGGGCAATAGAATCAATATTTATTGTCAAGGATGGAGTAGTAAAGACACCGCCATTGGGGAACATTGTGCAAAGCATAACCAGGCTTTCCATTATAGAGGCAACACCTTCCATCGGTATCCAAGTCAGGGAAGAACAAATCGTGCCTCAGGAACTCCTGGATGCCGATGAAATATTTACATGTCACACCGGCACAAAGGTCACTCCCGTAAAGCAGATTGAAGACAGAATACTCAGGGATGTGCCCGGTCCTGTAACATCTAAGATATTCAGACTAATGGAGGACATTATAAATTTCCGCAACAAGGATTTCGAGCATTGGTTTGAGCCCTTGTAGCAAGGTTAGGGAATACCAGGAGTGGCATAGTGAACATCCGTCCGACAAAGGCCATTGTGGACCTTGGCGCAATCGCCTTCAACATAAGGAGCTTGAGAGGGCATATCGGGCCAGGCCCTCGTCTGATGGCCGTGGTCAAGGCAGATGCCTATGGTCACGGTCTCATCCCGGTGGCAAAGGCGGCTGCTAAGGCAGGAGCTGACTGGCTAGGGGTTGCTTTGCTGGAGGAGGCAATTGCCCTGCGGCGAGCGGATGTAGAATTACCCATTTTGGTTTTGGGAGAAGCCCTCGGCGATGGCGCAGATCTCTATATTCAATACGACGTCAGGGCTACAGTGTGCTCCCTGGATAGCCTCCTTGCCTTGAATAGAGCGGCCGAGCAAAGTGATACCAAGGCGCGCGTTCATGTGAAGGTAGACACGGGAATGGGCAGGATCGGGTTAAGCCCAGATGATGTTCTCCCGTTCATAGAAAGAGCCCAATCTCTTAAAAATATAGAAATCGAAGGCCTGTTTTCCCATTTCGCATCTGCTGATGAACAAGATAAGGCCTTTTCATTTGAGCAATTGAATCGATTCAAGGGTGTGGTGTCAACACTTGAAGGGAGAGGGATTCAAATTCCCATAAAACATTTTGCAGGAAGTGCCGCCACCATTGACATTCCCGAGAGCCACTTTGACATGGTAAGGCCAGGTATCAGCATATACGGCGCATATCCTTCCGAAGAAGTGGATCATTCTGTTCCCCTTAAACCCGCCATGACAATGAAAACCGCCATCACGTTTTTGAAGGAAGTCCAAAAGGGCACAAGTATTTCCTATGGACGAACCTTCATAACAGGGAAAAGAAGTAGGATAGCCACATTGCCCGTGGGTTATGGAGACGGGTATCCCAGGTTGCTTTCTAACAAGGGAGAGGTACTGGTAGGCGGAAGGCGGGCGCCGGTAGTAGGCCGTGTGTGTATGGATATGACACTTGTTGACGCAAGCCATGTTGATGAAGCAGAAGTAGGGACAGACGTGGTATTATTTGGGAGGCAAGGGGATGCAGAGATCCACGTGGATGAAGTGGCAGCAAAAGCAGGAACAATAAGCTACGAAATCCTGTGCAATATTACCAAGAGGGTCCCTAGGGAATATGTAGATACTCTTTAGATGATTATCTTTGCAGTATTTGTTCTTCTCAGCCTTGAAGCCTTGTTTTTGCATATTGTATTGCAAGTCCAAGGGCCTTGACAGCTGCCTCTAGGTCCTTGAATACGGGAAATCCCATATCCTCTAATTGGAATCCCAATTGCCTAACGGCCTGGTTGTTGGGACCATAGATCCACGTGGCTACTGGTTTTTGATATTTGTCCTTGATAGCGTTGTAGGCCCGGATATAGTTTTCAATAATATTCCCTGAGGGGTGGGCCCAAAGAACGTGCAAGAGGGCATCAATATTATCATCGGCCATTACGGCATCAAGAATCTCGGGATACCGTATACTTTGGGTTCACAGGATATATGTTGCCTTTGTATCCACCTTGCAGTAGTGATTTGACCACCACGTATCCACCAAAAAAGCCTTTCTTAAAGGAACCGATTATAGCTAGGGCCTTAGGGTCAAAAAATGCCGAGAGCGTGTTTGAGGGTATATGACTGGTCACATGCAAGCTATCCATTTGTGCGCTGCTATTAGGAAGTTTATCGGGAAAAGGATGGTTATGCCCTTTCAATGGCCTTTATAATCTTGAAAATAAGTTCGTTTACCGGTGTGGCGATACCATACTGCTTGCCCAACTCTACGACACGGCCTGAAAACATCTCTACCTCAGTCTTTCTTCCCGCCTCTATATCCTGGAGCATGGATGTCTTGCCCCTTGGCGAGAGATTGGCCATAACCTTGTACCAATCCTCGATATCCTGTTCACGTAAATCCACTCCAGCCTGCTCCGCGATGGCCATAACCTCCCGCATTGCAGCCTCCATCAGTTCGCCCGCTTCTTTCACCTTGACAAATACGCCATACGGAGCTCTCAGAACAGCAGAGACCTGGTTTACGCCAACATTTATCATAAATTTCCGCCACAGGACTCGGATCATATCATCAGGGATATCTGATACAATAGCGGCACGATCAAAAAGCTCCTTGATGGCCATTACTCTCTCCGAAGGAGGATTATTATTTGCTTCCCCGAAGTAAAGTATACCCTCCTTACTGTAATTAACGCTGTTCTCATTTCTCACAGCATCAATACCAAGGGCCACTCCGTAAAGGATCCGGTCCATTCCATAAACCGCTCCTATGCTTTCTTCGCTGTCAATCCCGTTCATGACCGAGAGAATCTGGGTATGAGGACCCACCACATTACTTAGGTCGTCTATTGCCTGGGGAAGGTGGTGATGCTTGACAGCGACTATTATGAGATCTGGAAATTCACTGTCCCTTTCGGGATTGATCACCCTGAAGGAATATTGTTTTCCGTTTACCACTATACCGTTTCTTTTCAGCTTCTCGTAGCGCGCGCCCTTTGCGATAAAGGCGGCAGACGCACTGTCCATTTCGTAAAATTTGCTTGCATAGAAGGAGCCCATGGCTCCTGCCCCGATCACCCCTATTTTTTCCATACGCTTCACCTCAATTGCCCCCGTTTCGCAAGATTTTGGTTGACCCATCTCTTTATACAACAACTGACAACACTCTGTCGAGCATCATTGGAAGTGGAGCGTTTTATCTTGAAGAGAACCATAGTTTGCCGTAGGATACGCAATCTCCATACAAGATAATATGTTTGTTTTGGCCGTAGTGGTCGAATAGATCGGAAAGGAATATATTGCAGCATGGTAATTAAGCAGATCATTAGGAGTGGAGATTCCAGTGGAAATGGTAAGGTAATGAAATTTAGGATGTCATCAGGTTTGGAAATAGTCTCATTTCCCACTGAAAACCCATATGGTGGTCAGTGGGACCTTGGTCCGACCTGGAATTATGCCATTATGTCTGATAATGCTTTTCTGGTGGATACTGGCAGATGGGGGCAGGGGAGAAACCTGATTTCAATGATGAAGGAGGCTGGGCTCGATGCCGAGGACCTGAAATTCGTTCTAATTACCCACAGTCATGAAGATCATGATGGGGGTCTACAGGATGTGGTCAGCATGACAGGCCTAAAGGTAAGAGCCCATGTGACCTATGATCTACTGAGAAGACCATACCCTGACTTTTCGCCTGAGGGCAACAAGAAGAATTTTCCAGCCAAGTGCTGGCACTGTTTTATGCCCGCATCTTTTTACACCAAAAACTGCCTGGGGTACCACGATTTTCTCCGCAGCCTTGAGGTCGAGACCATTGGTGATGATGGAGCTATGCTCGATACTAACATACGAGCGATACATTTGCCAGGACACAGCCCTGACTGCCTTGCAGTACTGATCAGTGAAGAAGCCGTAATAGTGGGGGACATCATTCTTCCTGACATAACTCCATGGCCGACTTCCTTGGAAATGTACGACAGGGTGGCCCCTGTTCTAAGGCCCAGTTACGGTGAAGGTGGTAGGTTATTTGGTCTTGAAAGGTATATCAGCTCTTTAAAGGAACTACGATCTATTGCGGAGAAAAATCCGGAGATAGCCGTGTTCCCTGCACACCGCCTGTACTATGATGACAAGTGGAACTGCATCAATCTTGGTGATCGTATAAGAGAGTTGTTGGAACATCATGTGCAAAGGTGCGCAGCAATTCTCGAAATAGTATCGTCAGGGCCAAGGACCGTTGATGAAATCGTGGTGAGACATTTTGAAGGGTCTAAACTTAAAGGGGCTGGAATTCACCTTGCCAGAAACGAAATAATCAGTCACTGCGAACTTATGATTAAAAGTGGTGATTTAGTTGAGACTGGGCAGAAAACTTACATGGGGACTGGGAGTCAGAATTTTGTTGAAAGGATATATGGCTAGGC
>DQZA01000165.1 GCA_011042035.1 Desulfobacteraceae bacterium | reverse complement strand
TAGCTGTAAGGAAAAGATGACCGGGTAAGAATAGGTAAATATTTCCTATTTGAAAGAGGGCGAATTCCATTGAAGGAAGATGGATCAATAAAAGGACATTAAAATATAAGTGATATGTCAATAACTTGGATTAAAGTACGGCCATTGGATATGCTCCTGGTATGCTATTTGCTGATTCAGGGGATGAAATAGATCTTAAAGAAGGGGGAGATCTTCTAAACATGGAATTGCAAGGAATATTCAGCGAAACATTTTCCGTTTTGGAGAGGGCCTTAGACCTCAGATCCCTAAAACATAACTTAATTGTTTCCAATATCGCCAATCTGGATACCCCTAATTACAAGGCCTTTGACCTGGTTATTGAGGAAGAGTTCGATAAGGTGATGGGCTCAGAAAAACATATAGGGCTTAAGAAAACCCATCCCAGGCATATTGCTGCTGTAAGGGAACTTCCCTTGCATACTGTAGAGCCTGAGGCCTCTGCCATATCCCGATTCTGCTCGAGAGGGGATGGCAATTCTGTGGATATTGATAGGGCGATGGCAGATCTAACAGAAAACAGCCTGATGTATAATGCCCTGGCCCAGATTCTCTCTAAAAAATTTCAAGGGCTAAAAGATGCTATTCAGGGAGGCAGGAGGTAGAGATGAACTTTTTTGACGCCCTGCACATAAGCTCTTCAGGACTGAGCGCTCAGCGGCTCAGAATGAATGTGATTGCCAGTAATCTGGCCAATATTAATACTACCCGTACAGCGGAGGGCGGACCTTACCGGAGAAAAGATGTGGTTTTTGCCGCTCGGCCGGTTTCAAAGTCTTTTCAAGGTATGTTGAAGTCTCAGATGCTCGGCAGGTTATGCGAGGTGAAGGTGATTGGAATCATAGATGATCCCAGACCACCCTGCTCAAAATACGACCCCCAGCATCCAGACGCGGACGAGAATGGATATGTGTCCCTGCCAAATATAAATCTTATAGAAGAAATGATAAATATGATTTCGGCCACGCGGAGCTATGAGGCAAATGTGGCTGCTATTAACGCCACCAAAAAAATGGCCTTAAAGGCCATGGAGATAGGTCGGTAGCTATGAAGGAGATTAGTCTTCAAAATAGTATAGAACCATTACTTAGTTTCACTAACAGGAAGAAACAGACGCCAGAAGAAAAAGGAAGGTCTTTTGGCGAGATGCTCGAGAGTGCCATAAGTGAGGTGGATCAGCTCCAAAGGGAGGCAGACGGGGCCATCAAGGAGCTTGCCACCGGTAAGGAAAAGGATATCCATCACACCATGATTGCTTTGGAGAAGGCATCAGTCTCTTTCCAGTTGATGATGCAGGTGCGTAATAAGATTATTGCAGCCTATGAAGAAATTATGCGTATGCAGATCTAAGAGGAAGGAGAAAAATGCCACAATCGCTACATGAGTTTGCCGTGCAGCTAAAAGCATTACTAAAGAGTCTTCCCCCTGCCAAAAGAATTACCCTCTTAACCCTTGTGTGCGGCACAATAATGGGTTTTGTCTTTTTGATGATATGGGCAGGCAGACCGGATTTTGAGATTCTCTATTCTAACTTAACTCCTGAAGATGCTGGAGCAATATTGACCGAATTGAAGGATCAGAAAATTCCTTATCGAATTTCTTCGAATGGAAATTCTATTTTGATTCCAAAGGAACGAATATATGAGACCAGATTGAAGCTGGCATCTCAGGGTTTACCCCAGGGGGGCGGTGTCGGTTTCGAGATCTTTGACAACACAAAGCTTGGAATGACCGAATTTGTCCAGAATGTGAACTACCAGAGGGCATTGCAGGGAGAGTTGGCCCGAACAATCAATGGATTCGCTGAAGTTGAAAGCTCGCGAGTGCACATCGTTATGCCCTCAAAATCTTTGTTTATTGAGAAAGAGGAACCTGCCACAGCTTCAGTGATTCTGAAGCTTCGTCGGGGTAGATGGCTGACCAAGGAGCAAGTTCAAGGGATTGTTCATCTTGTTTCATCGAGTGTTTCTGGTCTAAGTCCAGAAAATGTGACAATAGTGGATAACTACGGAAACATGCTGGCAGGATTTAAAGAAAGATCCACAATAGGACAACTTAGCTCCGACCAGTTAGATTTTCAACAAAAAGTGGAAAGTGGCTTGGAGAACAAAATAAAGTCGATCCTGGAAAGAGCGCTGGGCCCTGACAAGGCGATTGTCAGGGTCTCGTGTGACCTGGATTTCAAGAGGCTCGAAAAGACAGAAGAGAGGTATGATCCTGACAATAAAGTGGTCCGAAGCGAACAAGTTGCTAAGGCGGTTTCGAATGTACCCCAGGCGGCTGCAGTAGGTATTCCCGGTGTAGTTTCTAATATGTCGGGAGGACAGGCAGGATCCCCTATGATCGGTGGGAGTCCAGCATCTCAGAGACAGGATCGAACTGTAAATTATGAGATAGGAAAATTGACCAGCCATATAATAGAGCCTGTGGGAAAAATCAAGAGAGTATCAGTAGCAGTAGTTGTAGATGGAACTTATAAGCCTGTCAAAGTTGAGAAAGAAGGAGAAGAAGCAAAGGAAAGTTGGAAATATTTCCCCAGGAGCAAAGAAGAGATGAAAAAACTTGAAAATATCGTCAAAAGGGCGGTGAATTTCGATGCTCAAAGAGGGGACCAGGTAGAAGTTGTCAACATCCCCTTTGAAACTGCAAAACTGACAGAAGCTGAGGAAAAGACAATAATAGAGGAAGGCTGGTTTTCGAAACTAAGACACTATTTACCATCCGCCAGACATGGCTTTGTGGCAATGTTTCTATTTTTTTTCTTCATGTTTGTGGTGCGGCCGGTGGTTCGATGGTTGACTACCCCCACAATCAAAGAGGTGGAGACATTTAGACAACTTCCCAAGACTGTTGAGGAGATTGAAAGAGAATACGGTGAGGGAAGGAAAGCCTTGCCTTTCAGAGATCGAGCATTGGAGATGATAAAGAGAAATGATGAATTCTCTGTACAAGTGATGCGAAACTGGCTGAAAGAGTAAAAACCAATTGAGTGAAAACGCTCAATTGGGGTTTGAAAATAAGGGGTGTAGATTGAATGAATCCTAAAGATCTCCCAGGGTCTTTGAAGGTTGCTATTCTTATTCAGTCTTTGGGTAAAGAGATATCACAACGGATTCTCAAATATCTAAATGGCACCGAAAGAGAGTTGATAGAGAGTCATTTATCTCAAATGGGGACGATATCACCGGACGTGGTCGAGCTGGTGGCAAGGGAATTTATCGAAATGATAACTCGTGAAAGCGACGGTCACCCAAGAAGCCTTCCTCTGTCTGAGGGAGGGGAGAGGACAGAGGAATCTTCTCTCAGTTCAACTTCAGAATCGTCGAATTTAAAGATCCTTCAAACATTAGCAGGAGAAGACCTCATCGAACTGATCAAGGACGAACATCCTCAGACGATCGCCATAATTCTTCTTCATCTTAAGACCAGGGTGGCAGGTGAGGTCCTGTCTAAACTGCCTGACGAAATAAAGACTGATGTGGCGTTCAGGATTGCGAATCTGGATAAGGTATTGCCGGGGATGGTTGAAGAGATAGATAAGGTCTTTGAGGATGTCCTGAAGAAAAAGGACGCTTTTGTGCCTCAGGTGGCGGGTGGGGTAAATCGCCTGGCAGAGATATTAAATCAGGCAGATCAAATTTCAGGGGAGTTGATTTTGAATGAGATTGAGGAGGTCGATGCAGAACTTGCCGACCAAATAAAGCAGAGGATGTTCACATTTGAAGATCTAAGGCTGGTTGACGATAGGGGATTACAGAAGGTGCTAAGAAGGGTGGAGACAAGAGAATTAGCAATAGCCTTGAAGGCGGCTTCTGAAGAGGTAAGGGAAAAGATTTTTCGGAATATGTCAGAGAGAGCAAGCGAGATGTTGAGGGAAGAGATGGAGGTAATGGGGGCCGTCAGGATGAGAGAGGTAGAAGATGCACAGCAGACCATCACAAAGATAATCCAGGATATGGAAACCAAAGGGGAACTAATAATCAGTGGACGTAGAGGAGAGGAACTCATTGGATAGGATCATTAAAAGCGATCGATTGTGCCAGGATGATAAATTGAAGCTTTACTATTTCCCGGACATTCCCATTGCAAATTCATCAAGAGACGGAGAGGGATCGGGGACAGAGGATAGTTTTCGACGTATTGATTTTGAAGAGAATAGTGCCCCTGCTCCAGATATATCAGAAAGGCCTCAGGAAAATGGAGAATATATTGAAGGGATAAAAGAAAAGGTCAGAGACATTGAAGAACGCGCTTATATTGAGGGTTTCACGCAGGGGGAAAGGGCTGGTTTTGAATCGGCGAAGAAAAAACTCGAACTGATCCTGAATGATTTTCGTCAGGCCCTTCTGGAACTGGATAAAATAAAGAAAGAGATTTCCCTGAACGCTGAAAGAGAGATGGTGGAGCTCGCTCTGGCAATAGCGAGAAAGATTGTATGTCACGAAGTTTCCATAAATAAAGAAGTTGTTTTGAGTGTCATCAAGGAGGCCCTCAAAAAGGTGGTGGATCATGAGAAGATCAAAATTAGAATGAATCCTTCTGACTTGGAGTTTATAAAAAATGCCAAGTTTCACTTTTCAAATCTGGTTGATAATATCGAGAGTATCACCTTTGAAGAGGACGAGACAATTCTCAATGGTGGATGTGTTATAGAGACCAATTTGGGTGATATAGATGCGAGGATTGAAAGACAGCTTCGCGTGGTGGAAGAGGCATTCAAATCAGAGCTTCAAAAATCAAGATTCAGGGGTTAAATGCCAGAAATGGGTTCGGTTATCTACTTAAAAAAATACCATCTCATCCTGGAGGCTTCAAGTCCTATAAGTGCCAATGGAAAGGTGACCAAGGTTGTAGGTTTGGTGACAGAGGCCCGTGGACCAGTATCCAGGCTTGGAGGGATATGTGATATCTATCCCAAAGGAGATATGCCCAAGGCAAAGGCGGAGGTTGTGGGGTTCAGAGACAACAGGGTGTTGCTTATGCCCCTGGAGGAGATCAGGGGAATAGGGCCGGGAAGTCGGGTCGTGGCCAAAGAACAGAAGGCTTCCATAGGTGTGGGACAAGGGCTTTTGGGAAGAGTAATCGATGGCCTCGGGAATCCAATTGACGGAAAGGGTCCAGTTCCAGTGGATAGGGAATACCCTATTTACGCAAACCCTATCAATCCTCTTTTGAGAAAAAGGATCAACCAGCCTCTGGATGTAGGGATCAGGGCTATTAATGGTCTTCTGACCATAGGATGCGGCCAGAGAATGGGCATTTTTGCAGGATCAGGGGTAGGTAAGAGTGTTCTTTTGGGTATGATCGCTCGCAAAACTACGGCTGACATTAATGTGATAGCCCTAATCGGGGAGAGAGGCAGGGAAGTAAATGATTTCATTATAAAAGAGCTCGGAGAGGAGGGGTTGAAGAGATCTGTGGTGGTTGTTGCCACTTCGGACCATCTACCGTTGATCAGAATGAGAGGGGCTTTTGTTGCTACTGCCGTCGCCGAGTACTTTCGTGATCAGGGGAAGCACGTGATGCTCATGATGGACTCGGTAACCCGATTTGCCATGGCGCAAAGGGAGGTGGGACTTGCCCTCGGAGAGCCACCCACCACAAAAGGATATACGCCCTCTGTTTTTACCATGCTGCCGAGGTTACTGGAAAGGGCAGGGACCTCTTCCAATCACGGCACAATTACCGGCCTTTATACCGTGCTGGTTGAAGGTGACGATATGAACGAGCCTATCGCTGATGCGGTGCGATCAATACTGGATGGACATATTATCCTGAGCAGAGATCTCGCTGTGCAAAACCATTACCCTGCGATTGATATACTTGGCAGCATAAGCCGGGTAATGGTTGATATTACAAGCAAGGAACATAGACAAAACGCCAGCAGGCTCAGAGAGATACTGGCCACCTACCGGAAGGCGGAGGATTTGATAAATATCGGGGCTTATGTGGCTGGCAGTAACCCCCGGATTGATTATGCTATCAAGATGATCGAAAGAGTAAACAGATATCTAAGACAGGGTATCGAAGAGAATGTCACCTTTGAGGAGAGCCTGGAAGAACTCGAAACCCTATTCAATGAGTAGTCTTAAGATTGCCATGTACAAATTCAGTCTGGAACCGGTTTTGAACCAGCGAAAATTGATAGAAGAAAACCTCCAGAAAGAACTGGCGGTGTTTAAGAAATCGCTGGCTGAAGAAAAGAGAAAACTTCGAACTTACAAAAGGACTAAAGACAGATTTTTAAGAAAGCTGCAACAAAAACGGGAGGAGAGTATCACCATCTCTGAGATGTTACTGTACGTTAGGTTTATTGAGCGATTGTCAAGGGATCTTGAAAAACAGAGAGAGAAGGTTCTAGAGGTTGAGAAGGAGCTTGATCAAAAACGCGAGGCCTTGATTGAGGCTATGAAAAACAGGAAAACGCTGGAGAAACTAAAGGAGAAGGAGTGGAAGACATTCAGACAACAGTTGACAAAAAAGGAATTGGATTTTTTGGATGAGGCGGCTATCAACAGATTCCACCGGACAGTGCAGGCATAAAAAATAAGTGGGGAAATAGAGAGATGCAAACAGATTTTATTACCTTGCAAGATCCAGACGAAATTTCTCCAATTTGCAAGATCTTTAGGCGGATT
>DQZA01000163.1 GCA_011042035.1 Desulfobacteraceae bacterium | reverse complement strand
ATGCCCCTTGCGCACGGTTTCGTTTTTCATCTCCTCCGGTACAGGACCATACTTGCCGCCCTTAAGCTCGTATGGCACAGGGGAAAGATACTTTCCCACCTCCCCGCTCTCACTTAACCGCCAAAGCCTTCCAGTCCATGTATCGAGCATGTACTGATCCTTGCTGGAATCAGAGATCTGGCCAAAAACAAATCTGCCCCCAGGACACGAAAGGGGGGCATATTCGCTGATGTTCTGTGCCTTGGGCGACATTATGCCAATTGGTTGAGCAAAGCCGTTAGGCCCCAGCAAGAACAACAAAGCCATAGAAAACAGAATTACGATGCCCTTTCTTTCTAACCTCATTTTCTTCCACCTCTTTTTGGTTTCATTTATGGTTAACTTTGCATAATATTCTGTGTTATAGATTCCTATAAATTTGAAAAGGAGTACCCAGATGGCTAGCAATATACCACCAGGGCAACAATTTATAAAGAAGTTCCCTGTAAGAACTGCAGAGTCACAACCGACAAGCACTGACACAAAAACCTGGACCGTAAGAATAACCGGCCTCGTGGAAGAGCCCATTACCCTCTCCTTCGATGAAATCCAATCCATGGACACATTGGAAGTAAAAAGCGACTTTCACTGTGTTGAAACCTGGTCAGTCCCCGATAACCTGTGGAAAGGTATCAGGGTCAAAGACCTGCTTGAAAAGGCCTCCATAAAACCAGAGGCCCGTTTTGCCATGATAAAGTCCTGGGGGGGTTATGATTCAGACGTGGATCTTGAGGTGCTCATGGCAGACGATACCATCCTCGCATGGGAGAGAAATGGCAAGCCCATTGAGCCTGAGCACGGCTACCCTTTACGCCTCATTATTCCAAGCCGTTATGCTTACAAAAGCGTAAAATGGGTTGTTGAGATCGAGTTGATAGATGAAGACCGCCCCGGGTACTGGGAAAAAAGGGGCTACCACAAAAGGGCAGATGTATGGGCCCAAGAGCGATTCGACAGATAAAAACAATTCCATAGATAGGAAGGTGATAAGAAAATGGACAATCCATTCAAGGCAATTGAGACCAAACTGATTCATGCAGGGGACCCTCCCGAGCCCATTGAGGGTGCGGTGGCCTTCCCCGTGTTTCAGTCTTCCACGTTTCTTTCTGAAGGGGCAAAGAGCTATGATGAGCTAAAATACATTCGTCTTAACAATACCCCAAACCACGTATCACTGCACAAAAAGCTTGCCGCCCTGGAAAACGCAGAGGCAGCCCTTGTGACCGCTAGTGGCATGGCCGCAATTTCTGCGACGCTTTTGGCCTTGCTGGCCTCCGGTGATCATTTCCTCGCCCAGGATTGCCTCTATGGTGGGACACATGACTTCTTCACGCGCGATCTGCCTGAGCTGGGAATCACCTTTGACTTTGTTACTGGCAATGACCCGGGATCATGGGAGTCCCATCTGAAGCCCCAGACCAGGCTGTTTTATGTAGAGACCATTACAAATCCGCTTCTTCAAGTGGCAGACCTCGAGAGAGTTGTCAGTTTCTGCAAGGCGCATAACATAATCTCTGTAATAGACAATACCTTTGCAAGTCCAATAAACTTCAGGCCACCTGAATGGGGGTTTGATATTTCGATCCACAGCTGCACGAAATACCTCAATGGACATTCTGACATTGTAGCAGGTGCCGTAATTGGTAAAAGGGATCTGGTGGAAAAAATTACCAGAAAGCTGAACCACCTGGGAGGCTCATTAGACCCCCATGCCTGCTTTCTCCTGGATCGAGGTCTCAAAACCCTGGCCGTGCGCATGAAATACCACAACCAGAGCGCATTGGACATAGCAAGATTCTTAGAAAACCATCAGGCCGTCAAAAAGGTGTACTATCCTGGCCTAGAAAGTCACCCGGATCACGACCGAGCTGCGCGACTGCTTGATGGATTCGGAGGGATGATTAGCTTCGAGTTGAAGGGGGGAGCCGAAGAGGCGGATCAATTCATCAAAAAGCTCAGAATACCATTTGTGGCCCCAAGCCTTGGTGGTGTGGAAAGTCTGATTACCAAACCCTCAGAGACCTCGCATGCCGGCATGAACCCACAGGATAGGGAAAAACTGGGGATCTCTGAAAGCTTCATAAGATTATCAGTGGGTCTGGAGGCAACGCAGGACCTCATTGATGACATAAAACAGGCCCTTGAGCAATCTTAACTCTCGGGCTTTCCGTACCCCCCACCTCCTGGGGTTTCCACTCTCACCACATCCTCCTTTTTGAGAGACACTGAAAACTTGCCTCCCATCTTTTCCGCAACCCCGTTCCTTGAGATTATATTCCTTCCAACGGCCCCTGGTTCGCCCCCAAACAGGCCATATGGAGGGATGAGCCGCCTTTCAGATAACACCGTCACTTCTGAATCAGCCAGCAGCCTTATCTCCCGCACAATCCCGTCTCCACCACGATGCTTCCCCCTGCCCCCTGTGCCTCGCCTGATGGAGTACTCTGTCACAAGGAATGGGTAGCTATACTCCAAGGCCTCTACTGGGGTGTTTAGGGTATTGGTCATGTGGCAATGGACTGCGCTTTCCCCATCACTGTGGGCGGTAGCGCCCATGCCCCCGCCTATGGTCTCATAGTAAGCAAAGGGTTGGCCATTGCGCGGGTCAATTCCCCCGATGGTTATGTTGTTCATTGTTCCCTGATGGGCCGCGGGAATCTCCTGCGGGAGGGCCTGAGACAACGCGCCAAGGATAACATCAACAATGCGCTGCGACGTCTCCACATTTCCCCCTGCTACTGATGAGGGAAACTCGGCATCCACTATGCTTCCCTTTCGTGTAATTACATCAATGGGCCTCAGGCAGCCCGCATTGGTGGGTATATCCCTTTTCACAAGGGCCCTAAACACATAAAGGACCGCTGAAAGTGTTATGGCATACACGGCATTAATGCTGCCTTCCACTTGATCGTGGCTTTTGGTGAAATCAAGCCGCGCCTGATCACCCTTTATCTCGATTGAAACATGAATTGGTATCTTTTCCTAACCAAAGCCGTCATCATCCATGTAATCTTCGAATTCATACGAACCATCAGGAATGCGCCTGATGGTGTCCCTGGTCATACGCTCCGCGTAATCCATCAATGCAGAAGCATAAAACTCCACCACCTGGAGGCCATACTTGTCAATCAATTGCGTGGTCCGGCGCACCCCTGTAATATTGGCCATGATCTGTGCGGCAAAATCACCCTCCCGCTCCGTGGATGTCCTCACATTGTTTAAGAGAAAACCCATGATCTTGCGGTCGATTTTTCCCCTTTCCACAATCTTGAGAGGAGGTATGATGAGCCCTTCTTGAAAAATGGATCGAGCAAGTGGCATGGACCCCGAACTCATTCCCCCGACATCTGCATGGTGCGCCCGATTGGCAACATAAAAAGACGGCCGATCCTTTCCTGAAAACACCGGGGCCACAATGGTTATGTCCGGCAGATGGGTGCCCCCCTTAAACGGATCATTAAGCATCACCATGTCGCCTTCTTGCCAATTGGTGGCATCAATGGCAGATTTCACCGAAAGAGGCATGGACCCCAGGTGAACAGGTATGTGAGCCGCCTGCGCTATCATATCGCCACTGGCATCAAACACCGCACATGAAAAGTCTCGCCTCTCCTTAATGTTGGGGGAAAAGGCGGTACGGTTCAGGGTTACCCCCATTTCCTCGGATATGGAAGAGAAGCGGTTCTTAAAGACCTCCAGCAGAATTGGGTTCACCTTATTTTGTGAATTGCCTTTCATCACATCACTTTTATAATCAAGTTTCTAAATTCGTCCACCCTCACTGACGCAAAGGGTGGAATTACTATTGTGGAAGAATACTCCACAATAATGGCCGGCCCCTTAACCATATTGCCGCTTACCAGTTTCTCCCTTGAATACACCAAGGTTTTGTAGTTCTTTCCCTCAAAGACCACATCCCGTTCGGCCACGATGGCTTCCGGCTCAGGGGCCTCAGGGCCTACTTCATATCTTGTGAACTGGGGTTTTTCCGGTATCCCTCTGGCCCTTAGCCTGACGTTAACCACCTCAACGATCTTGTCTTCATTTCTGTACCCGTAGGTCTTTTCATGCAGTGAATGAAAACCCTCAATGTAATCCCCTTCAAATGGCACTATGATTTCATAGGACTGCCCCTCGTAGCGCATGTCAAGGTAGCGCTCCATGACCATCTTCTCCCCTGATATGCCCTCTGAAGCAAGATCCTGCGAGCCCCTATCTTCCAAGGATTGGAAAAGCTTCGATAGTTCTTCCCTTGTAGTGGTAAACTGGTTTTTCATTATGGTATAGGAGTAGTCCTTGATGACATCGGCCATGAGCATGCCTATGGCTGACAAGATACCAGGGTTCTCTGGCACAAGTACCTTGGGTATATTAAGCAGCCTTGCTAGGAATGCGGCGTGCATTCCACCTGCTCCTCCGAAAGAAAATAGGACAAACTCCCTGGGATCATGGCCCCGTTCAACGGATATCACCCGAATCGCCTTTTCCATGGCCGTGTTAGCAATGTCCAGGATCCCTTCTGCCAGCTCAATTTTTTCAAGCCCGGTCTTCCCGGCCATTTCCTGAAAATAGCTCTCCAGCCGACGTGCCTCCAGCCGCATATTACCACCCAGAAAATATTCCGGGATGAGCCTGCCCAGGTAAAGATTTGCATCTGTTACCGTAATTCTCTCTCCCTTTCCATAGCAGATTGGACCAGGGTCGGCTCCTGCACTCTCTGGCCCAACCCTTAGTGAGCCCCCTTCGTCAAGGTAGGCAATGGACCCTCCACCGGCACCCACTGTATGAATATCGAGCATGGGGACCTTTAGTGGATAGCCCGAGATGCTTGATTCCACCGTAAGGGACAGGGCCCCATCAACGAGGGACACATCGGTTGAGGTGCCACCCATATCAAAGGTAATAAGTTTTTCATATCCGGCGGCCTTACCTATCTCATAGGCACCCACAGCACCCCCTGCGGGCCCGGACAAAATGGTGCGCACTGACTCGCGCATGGCAGTTTCTGCGGATATGCTACCTCCGTTTGATTGCATAATGCTGAGAATATCGCCCTGGTCCAATTGCTCTATCAGGTAGCCTATGTATTTGCGCATCTTGGGCGAAACATATGCGTTGATTGCAGTGGTGGAAAAGCGCTCAAATTCCCGAAATTCGCTCAGTATCTCGTGGGATGGCGAAGTGGAGACATGCTCTGGCGCAAGAAGCTCTCCTACCCTCTTTTCATGAGCGGGATTGGCATAGGAGAAAAGAAGGCATACGGCCACAGACTCCGCCCCTGCATCCGTAACCTTTCTTATTGCTTCCCGCACATCCTTTTCATCCAAGGGTTCCAGTTCTTCACCCGTATTAAGGATACGCCCCTTTACCCCAAAACGGAGTCCCTGGGGGATCAGGTGTGGCTCCTTTCTATAGGCGAGGTCATAGAGCCAGGATCTGTTTTGCCGGCCAATTTCCAGGATGTCTTCAAAACCGCGATTTGTTATGAGGGCGGTTACTGCCCCTTTTCTCTCCAGTATGGCATTTGTAGCCACCGTTGAGCCGTGGACCACCTGTTTTTTTCTACCCTGTGCAATATGCCTGAGACCCTTAAGAACGGCTTCAGCTGGATTCCACGGGGTAGATAAGACCTTGTACACACCCCAGCTGTCCCCGTCTTTATAGACAAAATCCGTAAAGGTCCCGCCCGTATCAGCGCCAATTACAATCATCAGATCCCCAAGAATGCCTTCCTAAAAAGGTCACTTTCAAGAAGCTCTTTTGAACTACCCTCTGTCACTATTCTACCTGTCTGTAGCACATATCCCCTATCGGCGATTTCCAAGGCTTCTCTCACATTTTGCTCCACAAGCAAGATGGTTATACCGCGTTCCTTAAGCCTTCTCACTGTGTAGGAGCCCTCAATGAAGTCAGGAACGAGGTCAACCGCCTCGCCTATCTCTCATTCGCAGGAGTGCAGGATCTAAGTCGTGACTTGAAAGATCATTACAAGGCTGTAATAAGAGAGCATGAACTGGTTATCAAATACCTCGAGCAAAGAAATCTGAAGGACCTCGAGGACACTATAAGAACCCACATCAGGACTTTCCAAAAAAGGATTCTAAATTACCTGGCCTCATGAGACATGCCAGGATTACCTTGCTTTCTCTTTTTTATCTCCTCCTCCTTCAGGACCCTCCTCAACACCTTCCCAACCACAGATGTTGGCAAGGAGTCGCGAAATTCGATCTCCCGTGGCCTCTTATAACCAGCCAGCTTGTCCTTACAAAATTCCAGGAATTCCTCTTCTGTGGCCTGAACCCCTGGCTTTAGCTGGATAAACGCCTTGATAGATTCCCCCGCACGAGGGTCAGGGACCCCCACCACGGCAGCAAGTGCCACTTTTGGATGGGTATAGAGGACCTCTTCAATTTCCTTTGGATAGGCATTAAACCCTCCCACGATTATCATGTCCTTCTTCCTGTCGGTTATGACCAGGAAATGATCTTCATCAAAATGGCCAATATCCCCCGTCAGCAAGTAGCGTTTTCCCCCAATGGTCCTGAACGACTCCTCGTTTGCCTCGGGCTTGTTCCAGTAGCCCAGCATTACCTGGGGGCCGCTGGCTGCTATCTCCCCATCCTCACCCATTGGCAATTCTT
>DQZA01000068.1 GCA_011042035.1 Desulfobacteraceae bacterium | reverse complement strand
TACGTACAAGGATAAAGACTATGTGATTGCAGGAGGAAAGATGGGGGAGCTATCTCAACGGCTCTACGATGAGATTGTTGCCATTCAGTACGCTGAAAAGCCCGACCCCTACGGATGGGTGGAACGTATAGTTTGAGGAAACAGTTCTGATCAACTTGGAGTGGTACTGCCCTGGCCCCTGTTGGGGTGTACCACCACAAAAAATTCACGCTCCGACCAAAGCAGAGGCCTTACTTATAAGATATCGTTTCATCTCTTCGATATCTAAGTCTTTAAGCATAATCGGGAAGTCATCTGTCTCGATTTTCCGTGCCAGCAATAATCTCTCTGGCACAGTATATTGTAAGCCCTTTACCTCGAAACGGAAGGTGGCTTTTTCTAAAAGCTCATTCAATGTCCATTCGAAATGCCGAAGAATAAAGTAGAGATCAACAAAGTCCTTTGGATCGAACCTGTCTGTCATGGCAAACAGTTTACCTGTTGCTATATCAAGCGGGCTGTCAACCCAGAGCCTTCCTATCTTCTTTCTTTGTCCAAGGCCTTTGAACGGATATAGTGTAAACTCGACATTCAAAATATCGCCGTCACTAAAGGTTAGCTTGAAAATCCTTCGATCAAAGAGACGTTGAAAATGGACAGCCTCTAAGTATGGAACTTCCCTCAACATTGCTCTGAGATACTCAACAGGGGGAATGCCTTTTTTCTTATCAGTGAAAAAGTCCATATCCATGGAAAGGCGGTGCTCGATATAAAAGGCCGAAAGGGCGGTTCCTCCCGTAAGATAAAATCCATCCAATATTTCTTCAGGGAGACTTGCAATCAAAAGTTTTTGTTTTTCAGTGAGTACCCTGTTTTCCACTGCACACCAGTCTTATGAATTCTTTTCGTTCTTCGGGGAGATTAATCTTGTCGAGGTGTTCCAGAAGGATTTGCTTCTCTTTGCGGGTGAGTTTATCAAGGACAAATGGAAGGTACTCGGCCATCCTCCTAGCCCTCCATAGTTTGTCGCATAAAGGCCGTGGATAGTCCCAGACGATATCTTTCAAGGTCATTTCTCTCGTTCCTCGATAAGGGTTGAAAAAATTCTTCTGAATTTTATCAGACATAAAAAGATTATACCAAAACCACCGAAATAAGACAATCACCGAAAGATTGATCACCTTGCCTCGGGATCTCTTGACCCCTGTTCCTGGCTATGTGTTGAAATCTGAGTCCAATTGCCCATCTTCCTTCTCCTTCTCTAGGCCAGAGGCGATATGTCTCAAGTAACCTGGTCAAAGCAACCGCACGAATTCTGCCCCTGAGTGCGTGGCCCAGAAGAAATATTCATCGCAGACAATAAAGGAGGCGAACAATGCCATCTTTTACCGGGCATCCCTTGGTGGATGTGGGGCTCGCCACGATCACGGCCTTTGCAGACAAAGCGAGGCCAGAGGATTTGATCGAAGCGGATTATGACGCCATTGCCGATTACATGGCCCGAAACTACGTGGTAAACCCGCTGAAATCGTTCCTGACCGTGGCATTTCCAAACAGTGGATTTACTCAGCCGGCCTTTGAAAAGACCCCTGATAGGCGTAAAGCTTATGCTGAGCGAGTGCTTAGATGTTACAAGGAAGGAACTCCCATTCTTTCAACCGAGCGGTGCGTCTTCACGGGGCTCCCGGCAATCGGCCTGGCGCTAGATGACAAGAATAGGCTTGCACCCGGAAGGGCCTTCAGGCAACACATCCCCATGGTCACAGGGGAGGATATCATCAACTTCCACCCTTACGGCGATGCGGGTATCCCGGTCTCAGGGATAGCCCTCCTGGCGATCCAGGCATTTCCGCTCGGCTGCTGCAAGATCGCAGGCAGACTGCTCGCGGTCCACAGCGATGATGAAGACCTCATGGTGCGTTTTGCCAAGAAGTTCCTCCAAACGAACCGCAGGCACATTCAGGCCGCCCAGGCTGGGGGGCTTACGAAACTTCCGGAACCAACCCACAGGATCGGGACCTTGCTTGTTGGATGCTTGTTGGACATTGAGGAAGAACGCCTTGCAGCCGGCGGTGATCCGGAATTTCCGGCCTGTATCACTGCTTATCACTTGAGCAACAGCGGGCAGGGTGCGGATTTGACAATCTATGATCTTCCTTTGGAGGTAGGAAATTTTCTGAGAGTGGCTCTGACACCTCGATATCGAGAGCAATGGGATAAGATCAGGCAGAGGGGCTGGGAAATCGTAGCGGCAAAGACCAAGGGAAAAAAGGGAGCGGCGGAGCCGCAGGTCCCAAGCTTTAATACCCTTTATGAGGACTTGCTTAGGTTGCCGGAAAATGCTCCAATATTCATCCGCACCTATTTTCTGAGAGTTCCCCAGCGAACGCGAAGACCTGGAGACCCTCGCGCCCATTACTCCATCCGTGGTGAGGCGGCCTTGATATCATGGCAGTTGACAGAACAATTTTTGCGAAAGGTGGTGCTTATTGATCAGGAAAGAATCAACCATATCAGGTCGTTGGGAGATGTGCTCGCACAATATGTCAAAGAGGAAAATGATCGACGTTTTTTCCATACCTTCTTGACCACGAACCGGTATGCGGATCTAAGACTGGCTCTTATCAAAGCGGGTCATGCCAGAATCCGCAAGGGACACGCGCCGCTAATCACCTTTGATCAATTTATTGCCGTGTTCGAACAAGGCGATAACCTACCCCAACATGATTGGCGGCTTGCCCGAGACCTAGTGCTTATCCGCATGATCGATCAGCTCTATCAGGCCGGATGGGTTAAGGAGCATGTGGATGAGCTGGGAGAAATTGAAGAAAGTGCTGAGGCTGTCAACAACTAGACCAAGGCACGATTCTATTGCAAAAGGAGGTAAGGACGATGGCTTTTGTGACGGGAATGTTTTTGATTGATGCACCGGCGTCGGCCCTGAATAATCTGGGACAGATCCCGGGTTCCCGCACGGACAACACGGTGGGAGTAAAGCTAATACCCACCAGAGAGGGTGGCTACCCCTATGTGTCGGCTCAAGCTTTCCGCTATTGGCTTCGTAAGACCCTGGAGCAGGGGGAGTGGGGATGGGTGGCGGCGCCGGTCTATAGAGAGGCGAAAGTGGCCTACACAGACGCCAACCCGCTGAGGTACTGGGATGATGATTTATTCGGCTACATGCGGGCGCCTTCAAAGCGTGAATCAGCCAAGGTGGCGCGTGAAGCCGATGAATCGCGGGCGGGAGAGACACCTACCAAGGAGACGGTTACTCGGGTTTCTCCGTTTCGAGTCAGCACCCTTGTATCAATAGCTCCCACCGGTGTGGTGGATGATTTCGGGGTTATGAGTCGCCAGGAGGGAAATCCTTTCCCTTATGAACACCAGTTCTACAGGACAACCCTCAAGGGGCTGTTTTCACTCGATCTTCATGCAGCGGGGACTTTCACCTATAGGCAAAAGACGGGGTATTTGAACCTGGATGAAGAAAGAAAAAGTGAGGCAAAGGAGAAAGGGCTTGAGCACCTGGAGAATGAAAAGGCCTACAGACTTTCCCTTCCGGAAAGAATCCGACGTGTATCCGCACTCTTTGAGGGGTTGGCCCATCTGGATGGAGGTGCTATGCAAACGGTTCATTACACCGATGTGAGTCCTGATCTGGTGATAATGGCCGTCACCAAGGGGGGAAACCATGTATTTGGACACATAGTGGACGCGGACGCACGACATCGCCCAGTCATAAAGCTGGAAGCCCTCCGCGAATCGCTCACGGTGTTTTCTGATGATGTCCTTTCCAAAGTTTACGTAGGGTGGACCCAGGGCTATCTCGACGACCAGCGCAGTCATTTGGTAGACGCCTTGTTTGAAGGGGGAATACTGGCGAATTTCAAAGACCAAATCAAAGTCTCACATCCGCGAAAGGCCTTTCAGGAGATGGCGGCAGCGTTTGAAAATGAGGAAAACAAGAGCTGGTTTTCATAATAGAAAACTATCTCTCCGTAGGAAAGGCACTTGTAGGAGCGAGCTATGAAGGTATTGAAGATTGTGGCGGAAGGGGTGGCCACGTCTTTTCGGTATCCTCACTTCATGCAGGGTGTCCATCCCACGTTCAGGATGCCTCCCCCAGCAACCATTTATGGCCATATTTGCAGCGCCCTTGGGGAATGGTTCGATCCAAAGGGTGTCCTGTTCGGTGTTCAATTCTTTCACAAAGGTGTGTTCGAGGACATCGAGCACGTACACGTGGTAGGACCAGCCACGGGGCGATTGCCCGGGACCAAGGTGCGAAAGACCCTGGAGGGAAAGGTCAACCCCTTCCGAAGGGAAATATTGGCGTATCCCAGATTGACTTTGTACGTCAACCGCCCTCAATGGCGAGATGCCTTTCTCCACCCGCGGTATGCGGTGGTCCTGGGCCGATCTCAGGACTTGTTTACCTATAAGAGCGTTGAAGTCCTTTCATTGGAGGAGACGGAAAATGCCTATTTCGAGGCAACGTTTGCGCCCTACGGCTTAGCAAAGCATACAGGTGCAGGCAGAGTTGTGATGATGCCTCGCTTCCTTGATTACATGCGGGGCAGGGAGCCTGTCTACGACCGCTATGTAATACTGGAAAGACGAGTGCACACACGGGATTTTCTTCGTTTTTCAGGACAGCCTCGGCTTCGGTACTGGACCGACCCCACCGGTTCGGTCATAAATGGAGATCCTTTAGGCGTGATCCTGCACACCTGGGTTGAAAAAGATGAGAGGTTCTTCGCATTGGCCTGAGGCCCTTGAGGAAATCTGGGCCAAGAGCCCTTCACCGGGATGCGATAGGGGTGAAAGCCTCCGAGAACACACCTGCAATTTGCTGGCGCGCCTCGATGGGTTGGCGGAACTAAGGCCTAAGCTCGAGGATCATTTCCAGTTGTCGAGGCTCTGGCTCATACTCAGGCGCGCAGCTTGGCTCCACGACTGGGGTAAGGCGGCCCCCTCTTTTCAGCTCATGCTAAGGGGCGGCCCAATCTGGCACCACCGTCACGAGGTACTGTCTCTTCTATGGGTTGATTGGTGTTGCCATGACTTGGAACCGACAGAGGCCGCCTGGGTTGCGTCGATCGTCGTATCACACCACAAGGAACCTCGTGATATCTTCCAATTATATCCCTTTGGTCTTGCACAGGAGGATGATCCTATCGCAGAGCTCATATCAGAAGTTGACATTGACACATGTAAAGTCTTGTGGGAATGGCAACGACAGCAGGCGATAACTGGCTGGACATCTAATCACCCAGAGGGTGAGGTACCCGTTCCACCGTTCCCTCCCCCACGGGACGAGGCCCTGGCTGGTGTAAAAAAACATGGGGCGGAGCGAATCAGGTTCTGGCTGGATCAGTTTCGTCGTTTGGTTGCCGGGTTTGAATCAGGAGAAGGATTACTTTCCCCTACCCTGGGATTTCTTCTACGGGGATTCATGCTCCAGGCGGATTACACGGCCTCAGCTCATGTGGCCCAAACAGAAAGGCCACGCCTTGAACCCAGACGCATTTTGAAAGCGTTCTCCCTGAACCAGGCTTCTTTGTATAAACATCAGGCTGCTGCAGCCCAGTCCGAGGGAAACACCATTCTCATTGCCCCAACAGGTAGTGGGAAAACCGAGGCAGCTCTCCTCTGGGCCTCGCGACAGCGTCTATCTTCAACTGGGATTCCCCGTTTCTTCTACACCCTTCCCTACCAGGCCAGCATGAATGCAATGTTTGACCGCCTCAACGCCGCATTTTCCGGCAAGGTTGGTCTGGTCCACAGCAGGTCCCTTGTGGCATTGTATCAGCGTTTCATGGATCAGAAATATTCAGTCGAGGAAGCTGCTCGACTAGCGCAATGGATAAAGGCTTTGGCAAGGCTCCACGTCCAGCCGGTGGCTATTTTCAGCCCCTATCAGATGCTCAAAGTTGTATATCGCCTGAAGGGTCACGAGGCCATGCTTGCCGACTATGCCCAAGGGGTCTTCGTGTTCGATGAAATCCACGCTTACGAACCCACGCGCCTTGCCATGATCCTCGAGACCGTGAAGTTTTTACGGGAGGAATGGGGTGCTCGTTTCTTGGTGATGTCGGCAACCCTTCCAGCGCCTATTAGAAATCGGGTAGAACAGGCCCTTGGAAACCCGAATGTAATAACCGCTGCTTTACCCTTATTTAAGGCGTTCTCCAGGCACCAGGTCAGCGTTCTCCCTGGAGACCTCTTGGAGGCAGCTAATCTGGAGAGGGCTCTTCGGGACTGGCATGGGGGCAAGAGCGTGCTGGTAACGTGTAATACGGTGACGAGGGCCCAGGCGGTGTATAGGGCGATTATGAAAAGCTCGCTTAGACCTACAGGGGGAAAGCTGATCCTATTGCACAGCCGCTTCAACGCGAGGGACCGTCTCGGTAAAGAGCAGCGTATCTTGGCTGATTTAGCCTTGGGGAGGGTGGGCTCTGAATACAAAAGAGCGCCTCCCATAATGGTGGTGTCTACCCAGGTGGTTGAGGTGAGTCTGAATATGGACATGGATACCATCTACTCTGATCCTGCGCCCCTTGAGGCACTGATTCAGCGATTCGGCCGCGTTAACAGGGGCCGCAGGATGCCCGTGGCTCCCGCATATGTGTTTGAAGAGCCGGCCGACGGGCAGGGAATTTATGACCCTGCTTTGATAAAGGAAGCGTTGCGAGTGCTCATTTG
>DQZA01000299.1 GCA_011042035.1 Desulfobacteraceae bacterium | reverse complement strand
CTTAGCCTCAAGATTTATGCACGTTATTTATGAAGGGAAAAAAATGCTTCGGCATTCTTGAAGCATATCTTCTCGAGCGCATCCTCGGGCATGTCCGCCTTCGCCAATTCTTTCAACTCCCTGTCCCAGGCGTATGGAATGTTGGGGAAGTCTGATCCATACATAATCCTGTCTGCTCTATAATGGCTGAGCGGGGGTTTTCCCTCAATCGAGAAGTAATCGGTGATGACCATGGTTGTATCCAGCCAGAGGTTGTCATATTTTTCAATCAGATTCTTGTAAGCATAGATCTCATCAAAACCCAGATGGGGCACGCAAATCTTGAGATCCGGAAAATCTCTCAAAACACGTTCCAGTCTCTCGGCGCTGCACAGTTCATAAGGGTCGCAACTATAGGCCTCGCTTTTCGGTTCTCTTCCCACATGCATGACAATAGGTTTTCCGTATTCGCTACAACATTCATAGATGGGGTACATATATTCACTGTTCATATCAAAGCATTGGACATGGGCGTGAAGCTTTAGCCCTGACAGGCCATCATCAAAGGCCTCCTGCAAAATGGCCTCAGCATCGCGTTCCCCTGGAAATACAGTGGCCATGCCGGTAACCTGCCCATGATATTTTCTGCACTTTTTGGCCAAGTAGGTATTGAGTTGCCGGGCGATGCCTGGCTTGTGGGCGTATTGAAGTGCAATAATATTCTTTATCCCACGAGAGAGGAGAAATTCGAAGACCTCGCTTGTGCTCATCTGATATCTGATGTGCCAGGCATGCTCATCAAACCACTTCCTGATGGCAGAAAAAATACTGCTGGGGAAAACATGAACATGGGCGTCAATGACCGGTGGAAGGCCGGATGGGACCTTTGAATCTTCCTCATCATCAAATGATGGCATTTGTGGTTTCAGCGTCATAGGTCCACTTTGCCCCTTATGGCAGCCTCTCTGCTCACATGGGTTTTCCTATCGAGTTTTCTATAGCATCTTTTGTATTGACAGTGAAGTTAAAAGGTGTAATTACACATTTATTATGATCAGGAGGATTTCATTTGAATTTGAGTGACAAAGAACTCCGAAAGAAAATTGGCAGGACCTGCGCATGCTTCAACCTCAGAAGGGCCGCCAGAGTCGTCACCCAGAGGTTCGACCAGGTCTTTCGTGATACCCTTATAACTGCAAACCAATTTTCTATCCTCATGGCATCATACAATCAAGAAGGTATTACCCTAACCAAGTTGGCAAAGGCCCTGGGCATGGAAAGGACGACTCTCAGCCGCAATCTATTATTACTGGAGCGCAAAGGATTGGTTACCATTGCTACCGGCGGCGACAGGAGGCAACGCAGGATAAAAATTACCCAGGATGGGTGCACATTGCTTGAGAAGTCCTTGCCTCTGTGGCAAAGGGCCCAGGACCAGGTCATTGAGGCAGTTGGCCAGGAACAGTGGGAGAGTTTATTGGCTGGGCTTCATAAGGTGGCACGGAGCCTGTGAGACCTACCATCGCGGAGGGGCAGAAAAAAACGAGAATATAGAGTACCAACAAGGGTAGGAGGCAATTTATGGAAGATGTCTATCAGAAATTAAGAGAGCACTTGGACAGTCTACCGGGAGGCTTTCCTGCGACGGACAGCGGCGTGGAGATTCGGATACTAAAACGCCTTTTCACGCCTGAAGAGGCTGAGCTTGCCACACACCTTCGGCTAAAACTGGAACCTGCAGCGGCCATTGCACAGCGGGCCGGGAAAAGCGAGGAGGAAATCGCCCCCATGCTGCGGAATATGGCGCGCAAAGGGCTCATATTCAGCATCGAGACCAATGAAAGGCCGCCGGCATTCATGGCATCGCAGTTTGTGGTGGGGATCTGGGAGTACCATGTAAATGACATGGATAAAGAATTCGTGAAGGATTTAGAAGAATACATGCCCCTCCTCGCCAAGGAGGCCTTTGATCACGTGCCGCAACTTCGCACCATACCGGTTGGCAGGAGTATTAGCGCGGGGGTGAAGGTTATGCCATATGAGAAGGCCGAAGAGTTGGTCAAGAGACAGAAGAAATTTTTGGTCGCTCCTTGTATATGCCGTAAGGAAAAGGAGCTCAAAGGCGAGGGCTGTGGCAAACTCATGGAGGCATGCCTGGTCTTTGGGTGGGGCGCAGACTATTACGAACGAAACGGGCTGGGCCGTGTCATCACCATGGAAGAGACCCTTGAGATCCTTCGCAAGGCCGATGAAGAAGGCCTGGTGCTTCAGCCGAGCAATGCCCAAGAAATCGTGAACATCTGTTGTTGCTGTGGCGATTGCTGCCAGATTCTTTTGCACCTCAAGAGGCACCCGTCTCCTGCAGCCATGGCCTCGGCTTCCTTCGTTGCCAAGGCAGATCCGGAGATCTGCATTGGCTGTGAAACTTGTCTGGATCGCTGCCAGATGGAGGCATTGCACATGGAGGATGAGCATGCCGTAGTAAACGCGGATCGCTGTATCGGTTGCGGCCTGTGCGTGTCTACCTGCCCCAGCGGCGCATTGACACTGGAGCGGAAGCCCGAAGAGGCACAACCACAGATTCCCAGGAACCAGATGGAGGCCTATGCCCTTCGCATGAAGGCCCGGCAGCAGGCCAAGGCTGATCTGAATGATAAATTGATGAGGCACCAAAGGGTCTAGAGTGAGGAATAGACGTGACAAGGGTGACTGCGCTGTGAAAGAAGGGATCCAACACCTAGTTCGCATGCACTAACGAGAGAAATAGATATGAAGGGGGGAGACAATGAAGGAGAGGATAGAAATAATAGAGGGTGACATAACAAAGCAGCAGGTTGATGCCATCGTAAATGCCGCCAATCAATCCTTGCTGGGCGGCGGCGGAGTAGATGGGGCCATACATCGGGCCGCAGGCCCTGAGCTGCTTGAAGAATGTCGCAAGATTGGGGGTTGTCCCACCGGTGAGGCTCGCGTTACCAAGGGATACAAGCTACCGGCCAAATGGGTAATACATACAGTTGGGCCTATATGGAGAGGTGGAAACAACAACGAAGATCAGTTGCTCGCAAGTTGCTATCAAAACAGTCTAAAGGCGGCGGTTGAAATAGGTGCTAAGACCGTGGCCTTTCCCTCCATAAGTACAGGTGCCTATGGTTTTCCCTTGGAAAGGGCGACCAAGATAGCCCTTACAGAAACAAAGAAATTTCTCGAAAAGGACCAGAGCATTGAGAAGGTCGTATTCGTCTGCTTTGGCACACAGGCCTTTGACACATACAATAAAATCTTTGATCAGGTGTTCTCTTCCTGATCCTTGAGAAAGAGGGTGTGATATTCGTCTTCGGTGAGGTATTTTTTCATTATCCTGATGAGCATGTCGGCCAAGGCCTCGATGTCTGAATCGCTCATGCGGGAGCGCAGAGCCTTCATTAGATCATCGTCGGCAAATTTCTGCACATAGTAGGTAATGGAACATTCGTCGGTTTCCCTGTCGAGGCCAAAGCCGACAAGACCCGTATACTCTTCAACAAATCGGTAACTATGTTTGCCCATACTCTAAAATCCCAGTTCTTCGTTGATTAATATTACCGATACGTCTGTTAACATTGGTTTACGGTGCAGTATCGTGGTGATCCGGCATATCCTTTGGGGGGCATTGCAATCCGTGCAAAATCCTGTCTCTGCGCATGGTGTGGCCATACCAAGGCTCTTGGCCCTCATGGGACCGGCCACCTCCTTCACCCTGGCAAGGGCAGAATGAAGATCAGGTCTTACCTTGTTCATGCCAGCCACCACTATCACCTTTTTTGGCCCAAAGGTCATGCCGTTCGTTCGGTTCCCAATTCCATCCACATTTACTATTTCACCTGTGGCTGAAATTCCGTTTGCACTGCAGATAAAGCAATCAGCCCTTCCCTGGTTTAGCCGGATTTCCAGATCCTCTTCTTTACTCAAACCCTGGTGCCAATGGTCGTAAATGGTCTTTCCCTTTTCCTTGAGGGCCTCCACTAGGCCTAGGGCCCGTGTGGTATCAGAGCCGCCGAAGCCAAAGGTGTTGAACTGTTCGACCATCCCAAGAATGAGCTCCTTGGCCTCTTGGGTTGAGCCCACGAAATGGGCGTCAAATCCGTGTTTTTTGAGATTTTCAATGGTTTTCTCTGCAAGCTTTTCCCCCAACCAACGCTGATACTCATTCATAAACTTTTCCCCCTCCTGTGATTGGTCTTTTTGGTCTATCTAGTCCATTTAGTCTGTTTGGTCTGTCGAGTCTGTTTAGTCCGGTAAGCGTTCACCGTCAAGGTTCATCATTCGATATTCGATATTCGTTATTCTGTTGCCCTTTCTCTTGCGCCCTTCGCCTTTGTTTTATTATTCTGCTCTAACTTTGATTAACTCCGCCACTATGCTTACTGCGATCTCCTCTGGTGTCTCGGCTCCAATCTCAAGGCCGATGGGTGAATGGACCCTTGCGAGATCATCTTGAGAAAACCCTTGTTCCAGGAGTTTTTCATAGATTATATCTCTTTTTCTTTTGCTACCTATCATTCCTATGTATTTGGCGTCGGTCCTGAGGGCCTGGGCGAGGACGTTTTTATCCTGTACGTGGCCTCGAGTTACAATTACCAGATAAGAATCCTCATCTACAGGAAATTTCTCTACCACGTTGTCAAACGAGAGCTTATGTACCTGCGCAGCACCTGGAAGATCTTCATGCCTTGTGAATTCCTCACGGTCATCAATTACGACAACCCGGAAGCCCACAAGGGAGGCAAGGGGAACTATTTGTCTAGAGACATGTCCCCCGCCGAAAATGTATAGCACAGGATTGGAAACAACAGGTTCGAGGAATATCTCCACACCGGTATCCAGTGTCAGCTTTTCGGGACGACGTGAGTCCATGACCTTTTTCATTGCTTCATGTACCTGGGCCTCACGTTGTTGAGGAACCGCCAGATCCCCTCCCAGTTCTTGGCCCTCTTTGGTCCATAGGACTTTTGGGACCTGTTCCTGCTTCCACAGATCAGGGTTGAGAATCGTGGCAATCGCCGCCTTCCCGCCTCTTTTCTGAATATGTGCAACGCGCTCGAATATCGGGAGGTGGACCTCATAAACCACCGGCTCAATGAAGACCTCAGCTTCTCCCCCACACAGCATATCGGTTTGCTCAACGTCTTTTCCCTTAAGCAGGAAAGTAACTTTTGCGGGCAAACGAGAATTCAAGACCTTTAAGGCCTCGCGGATGGTTTTGGCTTCTAAGATTCCCCCTCCAATGGTACCAGCAAGTAGGCCATTTTCTCCGATCAGACACTTGGCCCCGATGCCCCTCGGCGACGGGCCGGCTTGTTTGACAATGGTGGCAAGGGCACAGGGCTTGGCATCCTGAGAAGCACTTTTCATCTCGTGATAAATGTCTCCCATTTCAATACACCTCACTGATATACAAGATACAAACTTTTCTTCAGTGATCCGGCTATCATTCTGCATTTTTCACTTAACAAGTCCGCCAACTCGCGGACCGGCTCAATATCATTCAACAAGTCCATGCGGTTAATGAAGAGCGTCCTCTTTGCACTCTCGGGGCATCCTTTAAATAGACCTGTTTTGTGCGTTGCCAGCCTCGCAATCAAATTTGCAGTCAAAATTTCGTTGGCTTGTGCTCCGGTAACTTGCATAAACTTTTCCAGACGGAAAACAGTCTCGCCAGTACAAGGCTTTCCAAGGACATCTCCGCCAACAACGGCGGCCACCATGGTTGCGCTTCTTGGTACAACTGGCTCGTGCTCGGCTGGTGCCTTAATAGCCTTGCCCGAAGCTCCATCGCACTCCATCAACAGGTAGTCTACGGATAGCTCATTATACAGGTCATCAGCCAGTTCGGGCGCAATTCCTTCAAGTTTACCAGATGCCAAGGCCTGTCTTGCAATAAAAGCGAAGCCGCTTGAGGCAGAAGTCCCATGCAATATGTCCTTCCATCTTGAATCACTTTCCGTGATTATCACCTGTGCTGAATTTTCAGCCTGCTCTTGCCACACCTTGGTGGTGGTGCCTGTCAATACGGTATTGCCCTTTCTCACCAATTCCTTGGCCAGAGTAAACATGAGGGTTGTCTTCCCGCCTGCTCCAACAAGGGCTATGTGTTCCCGGCTTCCTAATCCAAGGGCTTCGGCCAATTCTCTGGTTTGCCATGCCAAACTATTACAGCCTCCCCGTTTAATCCTGCAGCATTACTTTTTCCTGAGAACCCTGTTGTCCCCCACCCTCACGGTGACCTGGGATTTATCGAAATATTCTATTAACGGAATAGTATATTTTCGTGAGGCCCCTGTCATGTCCTTGAATTGAGGCGTGGTAATCTCGCCATTGTCCTTGAGAAAGGCAACAAGCCTTCTCTGAAGATCTTCTATTGCTTCGCGATGAAAATAGAGGTCTTCCTTGACCTTCACCAGTATTCCATCTTTTACCATTACCTCCAGCACTTCCTCTGCCGTGTTTCCAGGAAAGTTGCCTTTAACATCCTTAAAATAAGGGGGCTGGAGTCCGCTTTCCAAATAAATCTTTTCCAGCTCTTCCCTGGTCTTTTTCTGATCTTCTGCTAGGGTTATCTTGTGTTCTTTAAGCCTTATCAATTCCTTTTCTTGGACTATGATCCCTTCTTTGGTTAACTGGTTCAGGATGAAGTTAAATAGCTTTGGATCCTTCACAATCGTTATTTGAGAACGAAGTTCTTCCTTGGGCAACCCCACCCGCAAGGGATATTGTTCGTGATATTGAGATATCCTT
>DQZA01000016.1 GCA_011042035.1 Desulfobacteraceae bacterium | reverse complement strand
TGTTGCGGATGGCCATAACCTTGTCCCATATTTCTGATCCTGGAAATTCGCCTAACGCCACCAAGACCTTTGTGCCGGCACTCCTGCAGATCTCGGAGATGGTGGATGGTTCCAGCATGGGATTGATGGGGTTGACGATCCCCGCAGCCTCCCCTCCCCACAAGACATAGTGGGTCTGGGGAAGATTTGGGAGGAGGTAGGATATCACGTCCCCTGGCCGTACCCCCATGTCATGGAACATGTTGGCCGCACGCGTGATGTTTTTCAATAGCTGGGTGTAAGTGATCTCTGTCGGGTTGTTATAGTCTTCTCCTGTGAGGAAGAAGCTTATGGCCTTGGCATTAGGGTCAATGGAGGCCCCGTGTTTAATCATGTCGTAGGTATTCATAAACTGGAGCCGTTCTTCTATCGGGGTTTTTTCGAATGCCTCAATGTCGGCCAGAGAGGTCACTTGTATCTTTTGCATTGCAAAACCCCCACTTGATCTTTAGACTCAATCCAATCCCATTAACTTAAGAGACTGTATACAGTGTAACTATTTCATACCTACTATACTTCTAAATATTTCGCCTTGATTTCAGGATGCTCGTTTAATTCTTGTGCTGTCCCTGAAAAGCCGATATGGGCCTTTCCCATCAGATAAAGACGGTGGGCAAGGGACATGGCAACTTTGAAATTATGTTCTACTAGCAATATGGGCACCCCCACGCTGTTGATTTCTTCTAGTACATCCCTCACCTCTTTCACCATAATAGGAGCAAGACCCTCTGTGGGTTCATCTACAAGTAAAACCTGCGGGTTCCCCATGAGCGTTCGGGCTATGGCCAGCATCTGCAGCTCTCCACCAGAAAGCTGTCTCCCCTTGTTATCCCCACGAGTCTTTAGCACGGGAAAATGCACAAAAATCCTTTCTGTGGTCCAGACGTCTGCCTCTTCGCTGTCTTTGGCCTTGCCCGCCTTTATCCCCATGGCCAGGTTCTCAAGAACGGTTAGATTGGGAAAGATACGTCTTTCCTCAGGTACATATCCGATTCCTTCCCGTGCGATCTTGAATGGGGGATACCCTGCAATGTTTTTACCCCTGAAAACAACTTCGCCTGATCTAGGTTTAACCAGACCCATGATAGACTTGAGTGTGGTGCTTTTCCCCATGCCGTTGCGGCCAAGCAGGGCAACAATTTCTCCCTGATCAAGGTCTAAAGAGATACCTTGAAGCACATGGCTTGCACCGTAGTATGCATGAAGGTCCTTTACTTCAAGAAGCATCCTTAATCCTCCGTTTCACCTAGGTAGGCGTCCTTAACCTGTTGATTTTCCCTGATCTCCTGAGGGCTTCCAGTTGCCAGCACCCTGCCCAAGTGGAGGACAGTTATGCGGTCCGCCAGAGAGAAAACAACGTCCATGTCATGCTCAATGATCAGCATAGTTCTTCCTTCGGTTAAGCGCCTTATCAGCTCTATGGCATAGTGGGTCTCCTCCTTGGACATGCCTGCCGTTGGCTCATCTAGCATAACAAGCTCAGGCTCAGTGGACAGGGCCATGGCAACCTCCAATGAACGGTGCTTGCCATAGGAAAGTAGTTCGGCTGGGATTTCACGCTCGGTTTCAAGATTGATACGCCTTAGCATCTCGTCGGTTTCCGCAGTCACCTCCTTCATCTTGTCAACATTGCGAACGAGGTTGAACCGGATGCCCTTTTTTGAAAGTATCCCCATCCGAATATTCTGGAAGGCAGTCAACTTGGAAAAACTGCTAGTGATCTGAAATGAGCGACCTATGCCAAGGCGAGCTAGCTGATGGGGCTTGCAGCCAGTAATATCATTGCCTTTGAAGATAATTTGGCCTCTGGGCGGCCTGTAACTTCCGGTAATCACATTAAAGAGAGTTGTTTTTCCTGCCCCGTTGGGTCCTATTATCGCATGACGCTCACCCTCTTTGACTTCAAGGTTTACGTCAAACAGGACTTGAAGACCGCTAAAGTCATGATATAGCCCTCTTATTTCTAATAAATTCATTTGGTTTCCTCCAGGGCCGGGTTAGCATTAGGGGGGCTGAGCCATTTGCCTCTCATAAACCTGAGAAAGCCTGAAAACCCTTTCGGTGCAAACATGATTACTAGGATGAGGATCAACCCTGTTACAATCTCGACTCGCTCGGTATACCGACTGGTTAGCTCGTCTATAAATGAAAGAATAGCGGAGCCAAAGATCGGACCAAAAAAGCTTTCGATGCCGCCAACAACAGTCATAATAATAGGGGCAAAAGAGTTACCTATCCCGAAGGCATCATCAGCAGAAATTAGGTTCTGAAAAAGAGCATAGATAGAGCCCGCCACCCCTGCAAAGCCCCCCGATATGATAAATACGACTGCTTTTGTGTGTGGGAGCTTAAAGCCTAAGTACTCCACCCGCCTTGGATTATCGCGAATCCCGGTTTGGATACTACCAAAAGGAGTCTTTGTGAAAAACCAGATGACCCACATGCTCAGCGCGAGGACGACCATAGCAAAATAATAGAACTTTTTGGGATCTGTAATATCCAAGGAAATCACACCAGGAATATGAAACGGGGGTATGGGAAATCCGCCCACACCATCCTCTCCTCCAGTGAGCCATCTTAATTTTAGCGCCAGAACGTGCATAAGCTGACCAAAGGCGAGAGTCAGCATAGCGAAGGCAGTACCGCTTACTCTTACAAGTAGTGGGCATAAGATGAGCGCTAACATGACGGCCGCCAGCGCCCCTATTATTATGGCTGGAAGGAGCGGTAGCCCCTGAATCCGTTCCAGTGCTATCGCTGTACCATAGCCTCCGATGCCAAAAAACATTGCATGACCAAAGCTGAGGAGGCCCGTATAGCCTAGTAGATAATTGAAGGTTGTGGCGTAAAGGGCATAGATTGAGAAGATTACAAATATATTGGTGAAATAAAGGCCAAAAAGGCTGGGATAGAAGACCAGCACACCTAGAAATAGTGCCCACAAGATTACTTTAACTGGTCTATTTTTCATTCTGTTTCTCCGAAGATCCCTGCGGGTTTCAATGCCAAAACGATGGCCATAAAACCGAACATCAGCACAGGTGCCAGCTTTGGTACGAACTGGACACCAAAAGAACTCAACAGCCCGAATATTATGGACACGATAAAGGCACCCTTAAGGCTTCCGAATCCCGCCGTAACGACCACAACGAACGCATCCATGCCTACTTGATCCGAAAGGCCAGGGTATACCGTCAATATAGGTGCAACGGCTACTCCTCCCACTCCGGCCAACCATGTCCCAAACCCAAAGACAAACATGAAAACCGCTGGGACATTGATTCCAAGCGCATTAACCATTTCTGCATCTGACACCGCCCCCCGCACAATCATGCCCAGTCGCGTTTTATATAGGATTAAGCCCATGATAGCCAAAATCACCAAGGCCAGCGCGATGATAAAAAGGCGGTATATTGGGTATTCGAGGCCACCCAGTTTGACAAGTCCCTTCAATATTTGGGGAACGGTGACTGGCAAGCTCTCCGTCCCCCAAAAGATCTTAACGCTTCCCAGAATCACCATGCCGATGCCCACAGTAAGAAGCAGTTCCCCCACGTGCCCGTAGGCGTGAAGTTTCCTCAATAAGTAACGTTCGCATAAAACTCCCAGCAAACCCACTATGACTGGGGCCACAATAAGCGACACCCAGAAATTTCCCGTCATGGATAAAACCTGATAACAGAAATAGGCACCTAACATAAAAAAGGAGGCATGAGCTATGTTAAGAATCCCCATCATCCCGAAGATAAGAGTGAGGCCGGCTGACACCAGGAAAAGTACCATTCCATACGCCAGGCCATGCATAGCCTGGGAGATGTACAATACCGTGTCGGATTCCATCAGTTTTTACCTTTCATAAAATTCCATGACCCGGTTCCAAGAAAAAGTACCAGAACCGAGCCATGAATAAATCTAGATATTTGTTATTTGATCAGATTGCCCCAGATGTCTCTCCCTTTACATCTTGCCATTTTTGTATCCATGGGAGGGGCGCACCGAAGTGCTGGAATCCTATAAATTTTAATGGGATTGGAACAACCCTTAAACCAGTAATATGGAGGAATATTAAAGCATGCCTTTTGCTCCTCAGGTGGGCCATAGATCTGGACATAATAATCCGCTACAACTTTATGGTCAGAGGGCCTCATATAATAAACAGTGTTAAAAACATCTCTATAGCTATCTCCTTCCCAGACATCAATTATTTTATCGGGGTCTGTGCTTCCTGCCCTCTTTATCACGCTCATGAGCCAGTATATCTGTTGGATATAGCTTCCCATACTACCGCTTGCTGACCAGCCGTGCTCATATAGGTAAGTATTATAAGGAGCTTTCCATTTTTTCCACTGGTCATGCCATTTGTGATAATACTTAACTTGATCCGCTGTAGGGAAGGCACTTCCTTCGGCTGCGCCGCACATGCTAAAATTAACCAGACGATTTGTGCCTGCAATTCCTACCCTGTGGAGCATGTTGGGCTCATTGAGGAATAGATTGGCAACAGGCAGTGTTATGCCCATTTGTCTTGCCTGCACAAGAAAATTCTCTGCGTCAGGAATCCAGTCACCTGTGTAAATGACCTCCGCACCAGAGGCCTTGATCTTTTCTAAATAAGGCGCGAAGTCCTTTAGGAATAGCTTGTGGTAGTCCTCACCAACAATCTCTGCTTCAGGGAAGTAGAGTTCAAGCCCCCTTTTGAAACCCTTTGCCATGGAGTGACCGAATAGATAGTCTTGGCACAGGATATAGAATTTCTTCTCTTTTCTTCGGATTTTACCATAATAATAGGCAAGGGCCTTGCCCACTACTTCGCAGGAAGGAACGGTCATGAAGGAATATTTTGTAAAATTAGTGGCATTGTAAAGCTCATCAGAAAGGGCAGTAAAATCTTGTGCGATTACCTTGTATTTTTTAGCCACTTGATTGATGACCTTCATATTGTTGCTGCCGTTGGTTCCTATCAAAAAATTTACCTTTTCATGAAGCACCATTCTTTCACAAACCTTTTTGGTTTGGGCAGGCTTTGACATGTGGTCTGCCTTCATGAGTTGGATTTTTTTCCGTTTGCCATCGACGAGGATGCCACCTCTCTTGTTGATATCATGGGCAACAAAGGTAGCACACGCCCAATACATCTGCGCAACCGTTGCAGCGGGCCCCGAGAAAGAGGCAACCAAGGCGATTTTTATGGTATCTCCTGTTGGTATGACTGGATGATTTGGGTCAAAATCAGACATGTCTGCCATCTTGTTTACATCAAAAGCATCCATGCCCGCCCTCGCCTGCGGGATCAGGAACAGGCTCAGGATGCACAGAACAACCACGGCCACAACAAACCTTAACGCTTTCATTTCTTACCTCCTTTGGGTGCAAATGGCACAAAAAATAAGGTTTATGGTGATGAATAGGTATTTGTTTGTATAAAAAATCTTTCACCTCCCTTCTTTTAGCCCTTCTGCCGTCTACAAAAAATCATAACGCATTGAAAATATTGAGGTTTTTTTGGGGTACTTTAAAGGAAATTTGTTTCCGCCCTAAAATAGCTTGTAATTTCATATAATTAGAAAGCACATTTCCCATAATAAGCCTTTATTTTCAACGCTTTGTTAATTGCTTAACTTGCTGCCTCAAAAGTTGACCTTGTCTAACCCTTTCAGCCCTAGGATCTCTCTGGTTTCATCAGGGGAGGCCGGACTGAATCCGAATTCCTTGGCTATTCTCAGGATCTTTTCCACCTGCTCGGCATTGCTTTTTGCTATCTTACCCTTTTCGAGATAGAGGCTGTCTTCAAGGCCGACCCTCACATTTCCGCCCATCAGAATAGAGGCGGTACACATCCTCATTTGGTGCCTGCCAGCTGCACACACAGACCAGGTGAACTCCCCGAGGGCTTGGCGAGCAGTCTTGTACATGAACATGAGGTTTTCAAGGGTGGCCGGTATTCCTCCTAGGATACCCAACACGAACTGGATGTAGACAGGAGGGGCCAAGTGGCCCTGCATAAGCATGTGGGCTGCATTGTTGATCATTCCCACGTCATATATCTCAAGTTCTGGCTTGGTGCCGTTTGCCCTGTATATCTCACAAAATTCCCTCAGCGTCTTGAATGTATTGGGGAAAATGTTGTTTTCAGTCATGGAGAGAAATGGCTCTTCCCACTCATATTTGAATCCTTTGAACTTGGAAGCCATGGGGTGGAGAGCAAAGTTCATAGAACCGAAATTCAAGGATGCCAACTCGGGCTTGAATTCAGGGACGGGAGCAGCCCGTTCCTCCACCGTCATTCCTGGGCTCCCTCCCGTGGTGACACAAATAACTATGTCACACCTTGCCTTTATTTCAGATAAAACCTCCCTGAAAAGATCTAGTGAAGAAGTGGGCTTGCCAGTGTCAGGGTCTCTCACGTGAATATGAGCAACGGACGCGCCCGCCTCCCATGCCCGCACAGCCTCATCGGCGATTTCTGTTGGCTTGATAGGGAGATAGGGCGACATGGTGGGAGTGTGGATACTCCCTGTAATGGCAGCGGTAATAATGATCTTATTTCCTTGTTTTTCTGACACTCGGCACCTCCATCCGGAAAACCTTAAAAAGAAGACAAGACCAGCTCGTGTAATTTAAAGGTTGCGCTATTACTTTGTATTGGAGTAAATCACGATCAGGCACTTTACTTCCCTATTTCCGATGGGAATTCCCCTGTGAGGAATTCCCGAGTCGAAGTAAAT
>DQZA01000262.1 GCA_011042035.1 Desulfobacteraceae bacterium | reverse complement strand
TGCCCGAAAGTGGTTGCAAATGATGAAGCGATCAAAATTTACTTCTCTTACGAGGTTAAGGTATAAATAGACTGGAAAGCATTTGTCGCTTTCATAAGATATATGGTGGCCCGGCATATTCTTAGATGCTGGCATAAGGGGGGCTCGGTGTATACGGATTTGCCAGTAAGACTAGATGAACTGTTGCGCGAAGGGATGGGCGGCGGGGTTTTCCCTGGGGCTGTGCTAGTGGTGGGTACAAGCGGGAGCGTTCTGTATAATAATGCTGTGGGGTTTGCCTCTGTTGAACCCGATAGGGTGCCTATGAAGTTGGATACTATATTTGATGTGGCATCGCTCACGAAGCCCCTGGCAACATCACTAGCGGTAATGAAACTGGTGGAAATTGGGACAGTTAACCTGGGGTTGACCTTGGGGGATTTGCTGCCTGTGGATGTGCCGGAGGATAAGAACACTATTGCCTTGAGGCAACTTGTTTCCCACAGTGCGGGCCTACCAGATTGGATGCCCTTATATAAAAAGGTTGAGAAAGGCAAGACAGGGCGAGCCAAAGAACAAATCCGAAGGCTGGTACTTCAAATTCCTCTGGAATATATCCCAGGCACCAAGGCGCTCTACAGCGACCTTGGGTATATGCTACTTGAATGGGTGATCGAAGCTGTATCAGGTATTAGCCTTGCAGAATTTCTCAGTAGGCATTTTTATGCACCCCTTGGTCTTCAGAGGACATTTTTTCAAGAAGTTGACAAACCTTTAAGATATCCCTTAGAAGAATATGCTGCCACGGAGAAATGCCCGTGGAGAGGGCAGGTGATGCGAGGTTTCGTCCATGATGAGAATGCATATACAATGGGGGGTATTTCAGGACACGCAGGACTCTTTTCTACCGCAGAGGAGGTATTCACATTATGTGCGACCCTCTTGGCCCATTATCATGGCAAAAGGTCCGATCTCATCGGGCCCTCTGTGGTAAGGGAATTTTTCACAAGGCAAAAAGATCCAGAAGGAAGCACCTGGGCCTTGGGGTGGGACACGCCTTCTCCGAGAGGTTCTGCTGCGGGGAGGTATTTTTCAGCCAACAGCGTTGGACACCTGGGTTTTACAGGAACCTCTGTTTGGATGGATCTTGATGAAGATATCATCGTGGTGTTTCTCACCAACAGGGTTCATCCCACGAGGGACAATGACAAAATCAAGGGCTTTAGGCCCCATCTGCACGATGCCGTGGCACATTGTTTCAAGAGATACTCAGCGTGAGCTGTGGGTGGGTTTTGAAAGCAACCATTGAGGTATCTGGCTGGAGGTAAATATGGGAGAGATTAGAAGCACTCTTGATATCATTATGGAAAAGGCAAAAAATCTGGAGGTAACCGAGGAAGAAAAGGCGGAGCTCCAGAGAAAAGAAACAGTGAACAAGGCAAAAGGCATGCTGCAGAAATATCTTGATGGGCTGTTGGGCATGGAAGATATATCGAGCGAGATTCAGAATATGTCGCAGGTGGCCCAGGGCTGGGCCCGAGATGCCCTGAAAAACGAATGCATGGAGCGCATTGACTTTGAAAAAGACAACACCCAGATCCTTTTGTTGCTGGAGCAGGTTTTGGGATTAGATACAAGGGGTGTGAGGGACTTGATCGAGGAGTTTAGGAGTGATTTTTCCAGGGAGGCCGAGAGAATTAAGCAGCAGATGGAGGAGGAGCTCAGAAACAAGGGGATCAAGGGTACCGCAATAGTGATTAACCACAAGGCCTCACCTGACTGGGCGCCCTACCAGGAGAGGCAACAGAACACGTTTAAAGAAAGACTAAAACAGTTCCTATAACCTATAGGGTCAGGTGACCACTATTTTGCCTGGGGGGTTTTCTATTACTTGCCCTATTATTGAACAATCGGTTAGACCGGCCTTGTGTAAATCTTGAACAAGGGCCTTGGCGTCGGAATATGAGACAGATATGAGCAGCCCTCCCGATGTCTGTGGATCAAAGAGGAGATCAGCCAGTATGGAGTCAATGGATGGTGAGAACTCCACCATGCAGCTTCTGAATTCCTTATTATTGTAAGCCCCTGCGGGGAAAAGTCCCATTGAAGCAAACTCCAATGCTTCGGGCAAGATAGGGATATCCGAGGCGTGGAGCCTGATCCCAAGGTTTTGGCCCTCCACCATTTCGGCGATATGACCCAGAAGACCAAAGCCTGTAATATCAGTGCATGCGTGAACCTCATATTTGGCCATGGTTTCTGCAGCCTTTTGATTGGTGGTGACCATTATTTTTGTCACCTTGTCAATGGTTTGTTGGGAGGCAAGGGCAGCCTTGATTGCAGTATTAATGACCCCGGTACCGAGGGGCTTGGTCAAGATAAGGTGATCCCCTACCTTTAGATTTTTCTTGGTGAGGACCCGGTCTGGATGGACGAACCCAGTGACTGACAGGCCATATTTCAATTCATCATCTTCCAGGCTGTGCCCGCCCACAAGCACCACACCGGCCTCTTTCATCTTGTCCAATCCGCCCTGGATAATCTGCCGGAGCACGGATATGTCCATCTTCTTTACGGGAAACCCAACGAGATTCATGGCGGTCTTTGGGACGCCCCCCATGGCATAGATGTCGCTCAAGGCATTGGCAGCGGCAATCTGACCGAACCAGTAAGGATCATCCACAATGGGTGTGAAAAAATCCACCGTCTGAATCAGGGCAAGATGGTCGGAGATTTTGTAAACCCCGGCGTCATCAGCCCTGTCCAGGCCCACCAGCAAGTTCTCGTCAGTGGGGAATTTTATTCCGCACAGTGCTCGTTCCAGGTCCCCTGGAGGAAGCTTTGAAGCTCAGCCAGAACCCTGAACCGTTTCTGTCAAACGCAAGTTGTCTTTCTCTGTCATGGGCTTGCTCGTGTTGGAAATATCTTATTAAATGGCAACAGCTTCTTCGATATCATACATCAGTTTATTTAAATCCAGGTGGTATTTTTCAGCCACCTTCCACAGTGGTTCAAATAGCTCTTCACAGCAAAGACATGCCCCAGCCTTTTGGTCATATCTCTTGAACACTGCCTCTGTCTCCCTATATTTTGAAACCACATCCAATATGGTCATCTGGGCATTGATGTTTTCCACGCGATCCTCCCGCACTCTGGCTACCGGCTTCTGACTTCTGACTTCCGTCTCCTATCTCCTATATATTAATCACCTTGTCGGCAAGCTGTAGCGAGGTTACTACGTCCAACATGTTGGTAGTCTCACCAACATCTTTTTTATCAAGCAGGCCAAAATAAGTAAGGCATGTGCCACACACGAGGATATACACTCCATTGTCGGCCAACTCTTTAAGTATTGGCAAGGCATCAGAACCTTCTATGGTAAGTTTTACCCCATTATTTATAAGGATTAATCTCCAGAGGTCATCACCCATTTCTTTTAGGGTGGCCAGAAAATTTAACATTAGTTTCTTGCCCAGCTCATCATCGCCGTAGCCCATACGGTCTGTTCCAATCATTACAACTATTTTCTTGGTCTCCACGTGCGGCTCTGGCGCTGGACGCTCCTCACTTTGCACTTCGGATCCTGCTTCATCAGATCCAATTACATAAAAAAGGGAGCCGTCTATTTCAACGTTCACCTTATAGTTCTGGGATTCCATGAATCTTTTGACGTTTTGCTTAGAGGCCTCGTTGTCTACAATGACCTTAATTACGTCTGGCCTATGGTTTTCCAATAGGTCTTTAGTTCGAAGTACCGGCCCAGGGCATGCAAGGCCCCTGCAATCTAGCTCTTTCATCATTCTATTCACCTCAGTGTGTAGTTTCATTGAGGGTTGAAACTCATCCCTTCTTGGCCACATCGTAAACTTCAGCATTAGTAATATCTCTTATGTCCTTTGGATCCATTAGAAGAACTAAGCCTCTTTGTCCTCCATTGATCAAAACATCGTCGTATTGCAACAGTTCCTTGTGCATGATTACCGGAAGCTTTTTCTTTGAGCCAAATGGGCTGATTCCACCTGTTTGATACCCTGTAAGCTTTTCCGCTGTTTCGCTATCTGCCATTTGAGCCCTCTTTACCCCAAGCACCTTTGCCAATATCTTGAGATCCAATTGATCACTGCCTGGCATCAACACAAAATAATATCCTCTAGATCCTGCATGCACTACCAATGTCTTGATTGTCCTTTGAAGAGGAAATCGAAGAGCTTGAGCTGCGAATTGGGCTCCTTTGATCTTATGTTCGTAGGGGATCGCCTTAAAGGCCATCCCTTGACTCTGGAGAAATTTGATAGCCCTCGTTGACATTTTCAATCCGCCGGATCTGTTTGTACGATATGATTGAACGCTATGCCTCCCCGGCAACTACCTACACTTGTTATCATAAGCTTATGGCCAGTGTAGTTCGGAGCTTGCGGTGAAATTTTTGCAGCAACAACCAGAAATAATTTGAGTATTTTTGCCCATATGTCAAACAGGAAAAACCTATAATTAGCTGCCTTGGAATGGGTTTTCCCTATAGGTGTGTGAATATGAAGTTAAATCAGCGGGGAGCTTCATCGGTCAAGGGGATGGTTATCTCATAGATTCCACTTTTCATTACTGCTTTGAAGGGATATGGTGATTTTTCGAACACTTTCAACATTGACTTGTTGGTAGCAAGTACGTCAGCCCGTAAAGCCCTAATACCCCTTTCGCGAGCAATGCGACACAGATACTGGAATAGAAAGGTAGCAATGCCTCTTGCCTGGTAAGCCTCATCCACCACAAATGCCAGGTCAGCATAGTCGGTATCAGGAACTTTTATGTATCTTCCCTCTGCGATAATTCGTTCCTCGCCAGGCTCACCTATTAATCCTACAATAGACATGGTGTTTCTGTAGTCCACATTTACGTATTCCTGCATTTTGACAAAGGGCATGGTCTTGATGGGGCTGAAGTATCTGTAATAAACGGCCTCATCCGAGAATCTGTAAAAAAGCCTTCGCATTTCTTCTACATCTGAGGGCTTAATGGGCCTGAAGCGGACAAAGAGGTCTCCCTTGATAATATGGCTACAGGTGAGATCTTCGGGGTAAAGGCGGCCAGAGTCAGCAATATAAACTTGTTCAGGGAAGAGGATATGGTTCTCCTTGGCCTGCTGCACCAGTTTTTCCCGATCATCGGGATGGGCAATATCAATAAGGGCCAGGGCCCTCTCACGGATTGTCTTGCCGATAAGGGAGGCCACGCCATATTCTGTCACTACCAAATCAAGAGATTCGCGATTTGAGAACTGATTGGGATAGTTTTGGACTGATAGCAGGATATTGGGCTCGCCTTTGAGATTACGGCTCGGCAATGCAAATATTGTTCTTCCATTCTTGGACAGGGCCGCCCCTGCGAAAAACTCTTGTGCCTCGCCTGGCCCGGCTGCTACGTTGCCTTTGCCGCTGGGCAGGGCCACCCCCCCTGTGAGATCAACCTTGCGGGCGGGAAGCACAACCACGAACCTGTCATTGGCCCCTATTACTTTTGGGTCTGCCACCACATCAATGGGCTGAAATTCTATAAGGGGGTTATTGTCAAGCCACTTCATTAACGCAGGAGTTCCCAGCGCATAAGCTGTGACACACTTTCCCCTGAAGTTCCCTTTCAGGCGGTTCGTGACTGATCCGCTTTTGACCAGATCCATCAATGCATCAGTAAATATGGGGCAATGGATGCCCAGGTTCCGCCTCAGAGTAAGGTGCCTGGCCAGGCCCTCAAAAAGGGGCCCAATGGAAAAGGACAGGCAGCTACCGTCGGGAATGAGGGAGGCTACGTGACCCGCAAGCTTATCATGAATCTTGTCTACAGATGGGCGAGGGAAATATATGGGGCTTTCGGCTGACTTTACAAGGTAATGGAACTCACTTATGTGTACAAATGTGTCCCCAAGGGTCCTGGGCACCTGGTCATTGATCTCTCCCACCACCACCGAAGCCTTGCCCATGGCCTCTCTAGCTACATCCACGGCAACGCCCAGGCTCGCGTATCCGGCTTCATCAGGCGGGGTAATTTGGACAAACGCCACATCTATCTTCATGGTACCTGAGGCTATGAGCCTCGGAACCCTTGAGAAACGGCACGGGATCAGATCTACTCTGCCGGCCCTTATGGCTTCGCTTGCCACCCATCCGGCAAAGAAGGTCTTGAGGCGGAATTTTTGAGAATACCTTTCCTCAAAAGCAATGGCATCCCCAAGGCTCACAAGCTGGACAAGCTCCAGGTCTTGGAGGTTGGGGGTATTCGCTTCGGCCAAGGCCTTTACCAGAGTCCTCGGCTCAGCAACGCCAGTACCTATGAAGATACTCATGCCTGGTTTTATCTTCTTGAGCACCTTTTGTGGCTGGACTATCTTGTCATTCCAATTCTTGTCCGAATTAGATTTGCCCATTTTGCGAAACATGTCTTTCATCCTTTCAATAGGGAGTCAATCTTATGGCAAGGAAGGGAAAAGAACAGTTTATTTGGTGCAAATATTCTCCCTGTTTATGGTGGGTAATTTTTTGTTCAGTTCCTTGATTTCCTCGTCATCTTCCAGCCAGTGCTTGAGATTTCCCAAAATACTTGCAGCGTATGGGCTACTGCTCCCGTCTGTAAGAAAGTAATTGACCCATAAACCGTCCTTTTTGTAATCCACAAGTCCTGCGTCGGCCAGTATCTTGAGGTGCTTGGAAACGGTGGGCTGCGCTATGCCCAGGGCAGCCTGAATTTCACATACACACATTCTTTTGCGTTGCAGCATTTTCAGCAGCTTTACGCGGTTAGGGTCTGAAAGGGCCTTCATTACC
>DQZA01000259.1 GCA_011042035.1 Desulfobacteraceae bacterium | reverse complement strand
TTCGGCATTCTGCGGTTTTCGGCCCTTTGGGGCATACTTAAGTCCTCGCCTAAAAGCGAGCCTGCCTGCAGCAGACTTTTTCTCCCGTTCCCCCATGGGGGCAAGAAAATGCTCTCATGGCTCGTGGCCACGAGTGATACGCGGAAAACGACGGGATTTGTTCTCTGAGTTAGCTAAGTATTTAAAATTATTAACACTTAATTTTTCGGTTGATAAATTTAAGCAGCGTTTTCCCAATGTCAAGACCCCAGTGATGAATTTTTTAAACTCCTTGACAACAGGCTTTGAAAAACGTAATTTCCCCTTTCAGTCTCATCCTGGCGGGATGAAGAATTTGGAGCTTAACAGAAACCATTTCAGCGGACTATGAAGAAGGCCGATGTAAAAAGAGGAAAAACATTTCTTCGATAATCATGGGGTGTGTGCGTGAGAGGCAAAGGCATACACATGAAGACCGCGGTCTGTATTGCCCTGATTCTTGTATTTTGCATCTCAGGGATTGCTATGGCAGGGGAGTACTATCACATAGTAAAAAAGGGCGATACCTTGTGGAACCTATGCCAGAAGTATTACGGGAATCCGTGGCTATGGCCAAAACTCTGGGAGATGAATCCCTTTATCACTAACCCCCATTTGCTAAAACCTGGGGACAAGATAAATCTTTTGGAAGATGTCCCTTTTGCGCAGCCTGCTGCGAAGGGACAAGAGTCAAAAAAGACCGAACCTATTCCAGCTCATGCCCGAGAGGTGAACTGGTGGGAGAAGGGCGTGGATGTCTCTGGTATTACGAACGTAAAATCAATAGGTTATTTTTCCCCGGGCCCTGTTGATCCAATGGGTATCATCGCTTCCGGGGATACCGAACGGCTAATCCTGGCAGAAAGGGACAAAATTGTGTTGCGAGTGGACGACGAAAAGGTACGACCTGGAGACATTTTGTGGGTATACCGCAGTTCTGAGAAAATACGGGATCCTGTCACTAGGGAGGTACTGGGATTTATCATCTCTATCCTGGGAAATGTAAAGATTACCGAGATCCTGGGCGATGGTCTCTACAATGCTATTGTAAGGGAGACCTATAGAGATGTTAGGGTAGGAGACATGCTGACCAAGTATCAACCGGTTTCCCCGTGCGTTATGCCCGTAAGCCCCACCCCAAATGAGGAAACAGAAATCCTTGCTACCAAGGATATGCTTCAGATCATTGGTCAATTCAGCGTCGTATACCTACGTGCTGGGGGTGAGCAAGGAGTTAAGAGGGGTAATCTCTTTCAAGTGTTTAAAGGGCGGGTTGGCCTGCCTGATTTGCCGATTGGATATGTCCTTGTTGTGGACAGTCGCCCGGATAGTGCCGTCGGGGTTGTAGTAGAAGCAAAAGAACATTTTTACAACGGGGCAAAACTTCGGGCAGTTGAGTGGAGCAAGGCACCCAGGTACCTATCGGCAATACCATCTTGTAGCTAATTTGTATCTGGCAAGAAGTAAACCCCGTTAGAATTTCACACGCAGTGGCCCAAGAAAATCCTTGACTAGGGCAAGACCTCTGCTTTATAAACCCCCATCCTTTGGGTAGATCATCGACCTCTTGTTCACTGTATCTTTGTGGGTATCGGCTTGGATCCTGAGAGTTCATTCAATTGGCTTGCGTTTTACCTGGTTGAGGCCCTCGGAAACGTGGGGGCCCACTGCTTGCTTCAGGTCTATAAGGATCCTGCGCGGATTTTCGAGGCCTCTTATCATGAATTGCTGGATATAGGAGGGGTGAGCAAGCAAGCTGCTCGCAATATAGTGGAAAGGCGCTTTGCCCTGGATCCTGAAAAAGAAATTAGAAAGGTGGAAAAATTCGGAGCGAGGATAATTCCGTTTAGTTCAAACGAGTATCCCCCATACCTTCGTGAGATTCACGATCCTCCTGTTATAATGTACGCAAGAGGGCAGGTTATACCAGATGAATTGCCTTTTATTGCAGTGGTGGGCTCCCGTAACCCTACCCATTATGGCAGCAAGGTGGCAATGGATATTGGCAAATCCCTTGCTCAGGCAGGGGTGGGCGTGGTCAGTGGCATGGCACTGGGTATAGATGGAGCTGCACAGTGGGGCTGTCTCAGGGGCCAAGGCTTTACAATAGGGGTTATTGGTACGGGTCTTGATGTGATATATCCTGCTTCCAATAGAAAACTATTTGAGGCAGTATTTGATAAGGGAACCGTTATATCTGAATTTCCCATGGGCACTCCGCCTGAGCCCAGGCACTTTCCTATCCGCAACCGGATCATAAGTGGGATATCGAGAGGCGTTGTAGTGGTAGAGGCGACAAGAAAAAGTGGCTCTCTTATAACAGCAGGTCAGGCCTTGGACCAGGGCCGAGACGTATTTGCTGTCCCTGGTAGCATATATTCGCCTCGCAGTGAAGGAACGCACTTTCTTATCAAGCAGGGTGCCAAGCTAGTGGATAGCGTTAATGACATCCTGGAGGATATTCTCCAACACTCTGCAGATAAAGGAACTAGCAATCGGTCATCCGAAACAGCTGTTCCCCGGGGTATGGGAGAGGCAGAAGGAAAAATTTATGAATTCTTAAGTGAGTATCCGAAACATATAGACGAAATAGTCCGGGAGCTTGAGCTGGATCCGGGCGAGGCATCAAGCCTATTACTGGAGATGGAATTGAGCGGCATAATCAAGCAATTGCCAGGCAAGATGTTTGTTCGCTCTTAAACCCAAAAGACATGGATCCTGGAATGAGGAACTTTTCAACCTGAAACCTACAGACCTAGACTCGAAAGGTAACCATGGCCAAGAATCTCCTTATTGTAGAATCTCCTACAAAGGTGAAGACCCTGAAGAAGTATTTGCCCAGGGATTTTGAGGTAATGGCCTCTGTTGGTCACGTAAAAGATCTGCCGGTCAACAAGCTGGGCGTTGATATCGAGGCAGGCTTCAGGCCCGAGTATGTCGTAATAAAAGGGAAGGGCAAGGTCTTGAAGGCACTCAAAGACGCAGCGAAAAAGGCTCAGGTGATATTCCTCGGCCCTGACCCGGATCGTGAGGGAGAGGCCATTGCCTGGCACATCGCAGAGGAGCTCAACGGGGGCAAGAAAAGGGTTTACCGAGTCCTGTTTAATGAATTGACTCCCAGGGCTATACGCGAGGCGGTCGCTTCACCACAGGACCTGAACAGGGAGAAATTCGAATCTCAACAAGCACGGAGGATCTTGGATCGCCTGGTAGGGTACCAAATATCCCCGTTATTATGGACAAAGGTGAAGCGGGGCTTGAGCGCAGGTCGAGTCCAGTCAGTGGCCCTCAAGATGATATGCGACAGGGAGCGGGAGATCTTCAATTTTGTACCAGAGGAGTATTGGTCCCTTACCGCACATCTGGAGGCAGACCAACCTCCGATATTTAAGGCCAGGCTTTCGCGATGGAAAGAACAAAAGGCTAGTCTCAAGAACGAGGAGCAGGTCAGAGAGATACTAAAGGCCTTAGAGGGAGAAAGGTTTCGTGTTTTAAAAATTGTAAAGAAAAAGAAGAAGAAGAATGCCCCGCCGCCCTTTATTACCAGCCAGCTTCAACAAGAAGCATACAAGAGACTCGGGTTTTCTGCTAAGAAAACCATGTCTATTGCCCAGAACCTTTACGAGGGCGTAGAACTTGGAGCACAAGGACAAGTAGGTCTTATCACTTATATGCGGACGGACTCTTTTCGTATGGCAGATGAGGCTATCTCTGCGGTAAGGGACTATATAAAAACTGCGTATGGGAGCGAATTTGTGCCCGAAAAGCCAAACAGGTTCCGCAGTCCCAAGGGTGCGCAGGAGGCCCATGAGGCCATTCGGCCTACCTCCGTTCAATTGACACCTGATGAGGTTGCTCCATTCCTGAATAAAGATCAACTGTCCCTCTATTCCCTCATTTGGAGGCGCTTTGTGGCTTGCCAAATGGCCCCTGCCGAATATCACCAGACCCAAGTGGACATCCAGGCAGGAGAGGCAATCTTTCGAGCCTCAGGCTCCATCATGACCTTCAAAGGGTTTACCGTGGTCTACGATGTTGAGGAATCCTCATCATCAGCTAGGGATGAGGAAGGGATCTTGCCACCCCTCAAGAAGAACCAGGTATTGAGACTTGAAAAGCTTGAGCCGGCGCAGCATTTCACCCAGCCTCCGCCTCGTTTTTCCGAGGCAACACTTATAAAGGCACTGGAAGAAAATGGTATTGGCCGGCCTTCTACCTATGCCACCATTATTTCGAACATAAACCAGCGGGCCTATGTGAGGCAGGAAAAGGGACGATTTAGACCTACAGAGCTTGGGTTCCTGGTTACTGACCTTCTGGTTCAGAATTTTCCGCAAATAATGGATATCCATTTTACAGCACAAATGGAGCAAGATCTGGACAAAATCGAAAGAGGGCAGGTCAAGTGGATAAGGGTCTTGAAAAAGTTTTATGACACCTTTGAGAAAAGCCTTGAAAAGGCTAAGAAAGAAATGAAGGCAGAGCTTCCCGCTGGCCTTGATTGCCCTGTGTGCGGGAGACCTATGGTAATTAAGTCCGGCAAAAACGGGCTATTTCTTGCTTGCTCCGGCTATCCAGAATGCACCCATACATCAAACTTTGAGAGGGATGGTAAGGGTAGAATTGTTACGGAAAAGGAACCCGAAGCTACTGAGGTGGAGGAAATATGTGAAAAGTGCGGACGCCCCATGGTTATCAAACGGGGAAGATTTGGCCCTTTTCTGGCGTGCTCCGGGTATCCAGAATGCAAGAACACCAAGAGCCTCAGTGGTGCCACTGGTTTTGATAACGGTGAGCCTCCCCCCGGTCAATCCATTTGTAAAGTGTGCGGCGGGAAAATGGTGGTCAAGGTAAGTAGGAAGGGGCAGAGGTTCCTGGCTTGCGAAAATTATCCCAAGTGCACAAATACTGAATCCCTCAGCACTGGGGTGCCATGCCCGCAGGAAGGCTGCACAGGTACATTGGTGGAGCGTTCCTCGAAAAAGGGAAAGAGATTTTATGCCTGCGATCAATACCCGAAATGCAGGTTTTTGATATGGGATGAGCCGTATGACCAAGCATGCCCTGTATGTGGCACGAAGGTCATGGTGCTCAAGAGGGATAAAGAAGGAAATATTAAACTTAGCTGCAGGAATAAAGAGTGTGATTTTGCCCAGCCTCTCGAGAATTCCTCAAAAGGGTAACTAGGTTATGCGCAGCCCTTATGGGCTCTGGGATACGATATTTGGTGACACATGACAATACAAGCGTCCTTGCAACTTTCAAGGAAATGCCGTAGCCTGGTGATACAAACACAGGCTTTACACCTTGTCTGGTTCTCAAGACTGCTCCTATTACCTCTTTCTTGTCCATCAGGGGCGTATAAGCCCCCTTCTTTGAGCCCACTTCTTCATGGGTTCCAATAAGTCGGCTTTTGGCACATCCTACGGTTGGTTTATTTATGATTACCCCGAGATGCGTTGCAATACCCATACGTCGGGGATGTGCTAGGCCCTGCCCATCGCATAGAAAAACATCGGGCTCTATGGATAGCTGTTCAATGGCCTTACAAACTAAAGGTATCTCCCTGAAGCTGAGAAGGCCCGGGATATATGGAAAAGTTATGGTCCCTTCAGCCCAACGCTGTTCCACAACGCGAAGTTCAGGAAAGGAAAGCACTACAACCGCTGCCCATCCTATGGATAAGGTCTTGGACGTGGAAACATCGACGCCTGCAACGTAATTAGGAGTAGGAAAGGGAAGGTCTAAAACAATTCGGTTTCTTAACTCTTCTTGTATGGTTACAGCTTGCTGGTACGAGACATTCCAGGGGTGAAAGGTCCGGATTATCATCCCTGAACTTCAGCGCGTTTGAGCTCCTCTTCAAAGTCCTGGAAGAACTTATCCTTTTCCTTCCAATCAGGCCCAAAACGTCTGTTGAAGTAAGAGCCCATGCGGTCGAAAAGTTTTTTCCACAAGGATTTACCTTCTCCCAAAATTACGTCTTCCAGGAACTCGCGAAGCTCAGCTATTTTTTCTTTTGGTAGGAAGGTCACGGCGCCTAACTTGATGGATTTCTTGAGAGCTTCAGGTGTGAGGGCGTGGGCAGTTAACATCACTGTTGGAAATCCTCGTGATACTGAAGTTTTCAATAGTTCAAAGCCATTTACGCCCATTATATCAAGTATTACTATATCATATGTGTAGCTCAGGAGGTACTCAAGAGCCGTTTCATAATCCTTGGCGGTATGCACTAGGCACATGTCTAGCTCTTCTTTTACGGTTTCCAAAACGTCGGGTTCATCATCAACAACCAATACCACCTTATTCTTCAAAAGGCTCTCCGAAGTCATGGCTCAGTAGTACCTCCTTGGCGTTTGATTGTCCCGCATGATTTAATAAGGCCTTTATATCAGAGATTTTCAAAGCGGTCAAAACAAATACGAATAAATGTCTATCTGATCTTGAGAAGCCTTAGGCCTGCGCAGTAGGGTGTGACTACAAATTTGATCTGTCACATAAAGCTAGATTTTGATTTATTTTGATGGCCCAGAGTGCTAAGTTTATTTTCACTTGCGAACCACCAACCGATGGTTAAGATAATAATATTGCATTCCGATGGCCTAAGGTAGTCAGACACATTATTAAAAAGAACCCAAGATGAACACAAAGAAAAACATTATCACGAGAAAGAAAAAAACAGGCTGGTGGCAGAGGTTCCTCGAGCGTGTAGCCAAGGCAAATGAGGAGGCCCTGAACAGCGGATGCCGCAGTTGAGGTGTCAAAAGTGCGGGTGCTG
>DQZA01000002.1 GCA_011042035.1 Desulfobacteraceae bacterium | reverse complement strand
ACATCATACGATACCGAAAGGGACTTGACCCCTGCGGAGAGACACATACTTCAAAAACTGTTTCTCTGGAAATCAATGGCTACCAGCCTCAAGCAATTCAGAGATGAGAAAAATAAGGCGCTCCAAAAGGGATGGGGAAATTCTGGTCCTATCCAAGAAAGTGCTTCTTTAAGGAATATAATAAAATATCTGGAAACGCAGGTATTGGAAAATCTTTCAAGAAATACAGACAATCAGTCGGCGGAGCTCCAACGATGAGTTTATAACGTTCGCCCATTCTTTATGCCTAGTATTAGGTTTGGACTGTGATCCCAACAGGTAGACTGGACGGTATCCATAACAAATCCTATGGTGGCTCCTCTACTCTCTCATCTTTCGAAGGAGCCGGCCAACCCCTTAATGTGGCCATTATGGGAGGCGGCAAACGATGTAAAAAGTTTCTGGAATTCCTTCAGCTAACCCAAGTACCAAACCCGCCTATAAGGATTCTTGGTGTTTCCGATTTAGATGAAAATTCCCCATGTATGATTTATGCCCGGAAACTCGGAATCCATACAACAACAGACTTTAGGGACATCTATCGACTCAAGGACCTCCATCTTATTATAGAACTAGCAGGATCACCCCAAGTGGCAGACCTTATTTACCAAACTAAACCGCCAGAGGTTTCTCTCTTGGATCACAAAGGTGCCGCATTGCTTTACAGCTTAGTGCAAATGGAAATGCAAAGGGCCAAAGTTGAAAGGGAACGCCAAGAATACGAGCAAAGACAGCGAAAAAGGATTCAGGTAATACTTAACTCATTACCCTATCGCGTTATGGTGGTAAACCGGGACTTTACCATAGATACGGTCAACCAAACTTTCTTGGAAGAAATGGGGGTTACTGAGGAGGAAGTCATCGGAAAACCTTGCTATGAGGTTCGCCATTCTCTGGACAAACCTTGCAATCGCTATGGCAAACCTTGTTACCTTGAGGAAGGATTCAAAATAGGCGAACATAAAAAATTCTCTAGTATCTATAAAGAATACGTTGACGAAAATAACGAGCAACGATTCGAAGTAAGCACCATTGCACCTATTTTCGACGAAGGTGGTAACGTTGTCCAAATATTGGAAGTTTCCAGAGACATCACGGACCGGATAAAACTGGAAAAAGAGGTGGAAAAGGCCAAGACATTTTTCCAGAACGTAATAGAAAGCACGGTCGACGGGATCGTGGTTGTGGATACTAAGGGCAATGTCCTAATTTTTAATGAGGGGATGGAGCGGCTGACAGGGTACTCTACAAAAGAAATAATGAACAAGGGCCACCTGAGCAATTTTTATGACATTGAAACAGCGAAGGAAAACATGCGGAAAATGAGGAGTGACCAATATGGCCCCCCCGGCAAGCTTAATCCTGTAACCATGACCATAACCACCAAAGATGGAGAGAAAATCCCTGTTACCCTTTCAGCTTCCATAATTACCATAGACGGCAAAGAAGTGGGAAGCGTCGGAGTATTTACTGACATGCGAGAAATACTTCAGATGCGAAAGGAACTTGAACAGGCCCACCTCCAATTAGTCCAATCGGAAAAGATTGCCTCCGTAGGCCGTATGGCGGCCGGTGTAGCCCATGAAATCAATAACCCTCTATCCGGGATCTTAATTTATGCAGAGCTACTCAAGGAAGCCATTAAAGACAACCATCAACTTACCAGCGACGTGCAAGAGATAATAGACCAAACGCTACGTTGCAAAAAGATTGTGGCTGAACTACTGGAATTTAGTAGGCAGTCAATTGGAAAGACCTCTGCGTTCACCGTGGAGGAACTTGTAACAAAGTCTCTCAACCTGTTAATTAACCAAGCAAGCTTCCAAGACATAAAAGTAATCACCGAAATCGAAAGTGATATACCTGAAATGATAGGGGATTTCGGCCAACTGCAACAGGTCCTCACAAACCTTTTTATTAATGCCGCTGACGCAATGCAAGGAAAGGGGACTCTCACCATAAGGGCTAGGTTTAACAAAGATGAGAACAAATTCCTTATCGAAGTGGCAGACACCGGACCGGGAATCCCTGAACATTTAAGAGACAAGATATTCGATATCTTTTTTACCACTAAGCCGGTTGGAAAGGGCACCGGTCTAGGACTCAGTATTTCACAGAACATCATGAATCTCCACGGGGGAAACATCCGAGTAGAATGCCCACCAGATGGAGGGACGGTTTTTTATATTGAGTTGCCTCTTGAATCTAAAACCACGGTTTCTGAAGAACCTTTATTTGTGGGAATGTCTGAATGATGGCTCGAAAGCTTAAGGTTTTAGTGGTTGACGACGAAAAGGTAGTTCGCGAGGGATGCCGGAGGGTACTTAGCGGAAAAGACTACGAGGTGCTAACAGCGGAAAACGGATACAGCGCCCTAGAACAGCTTTCCGAAGACACTGTGGACCTCATACTGCTAGACCTTAAAATGCCTGGTATGAGCGGGGAGGAAGTTCTCGAAACGGTACACACTAATTACCCTGAAATACCTGTCATCATTATAACGGGCCACGGTACCGTAGATACCGCGGTGGAGTGTATGAAAAAAGGCGCGTATGACTTCATAACCAAGCCCTTTCAAATCGATCAGTTCCTAATTACCATTCAAAGGGCATCTGAAAAACGCAAATTAGAATTGCAGGCCAAGCAGTTTGAGGAGGAGAACAGGCGCAACCTTTACGACCTGAAGTTGGAAAAGAGCAGGCTTAAGACAATTATTAACTGCATGGCCAACGGGGTTTTGGTTACCAATCGGAACCTAGAAATTGTCCTCCACAATCCAGCATTAATGCAAATGATGGAAATCAAAGGTGACCTTGATAGCCCTGTCCCGGTGGACAAGTTTGTAGAGGACAGAGATTTCATTGAATCTCTCAGGGAAATCCTCCATTCAAGATTATCTACCCCCCAAACCGTGTCTCGCGAAATTTCGCGGGGGCCGAAGGTAATTAGAGCCATTTCGGCTCCTGCTTTGGGGCCGGACAACGAAGTAGTGGGTACCGTTACGGTACTGGAAGATATCACAGCCTTCAAACAACTAGATCAAATGAAATCGGATTTCCTGAACATGGTTGCCCATGAACTGCGTAGCCCTCTTGTTTCCATACGACAACAAAATACTGTTCTACTTGAGGGTCTTGCTGGCCCGATCGGGGAAAAGCAACATGAGTTCTTGGAAAAAGGTGTAAAGAAAATAGATTCTCTTCTGGAGTTAATCAATGACCTTTTGAATATTGCGAAAATAGAGGCGGGAAAAGCAATACAACATCAAGTTCCTATTGATATAGGCGAGGTAATAAAGGAAACCCTCTCCTTCCTGGAACCGGTGGCCAAAGAAAAAGGCATAGTCTTGACATATGAGGAAGGTGAGCTGCGGCCCATTCTAGCAGATTCAAAAAGAATGGAGGAAGTGTTTACCAACCTGATCACCAATGCCATTAACTATTCTCCTGATGGAGGGCGCGTGGTTATTTCAGCCAAGGCGCTCGGTGAATACGTGGAAATAAAGGTAAGCGACACAGGGATAGGAATTGCAGCGGAAGAACTACCGAAAATTTTTGACAAATTTTACAGGGTAAAAGACCCCAAGACAAGACAAGTAATGGGTACTGGCCTCGGCCTTTCTATTGTTAAAGGAATACTGGATGCTCATAGAGGAACAATAGAAGTGGAAAGCGAACTGGGAAAAGGGACTACATTCAAAATCCTTCTTCCAATTTTCGAACAATAGAGAAGAATGTTTCGTCAGCCATAACGTTAATGACTTATTCAATGTGACTAGCGAGGCACACAAAAGGAGCCAGGGTCGCTTGCTATGCCTAGTTACGGGTATTATCCGGTAAGGGAAACTAATCGATACAAAGGGAGACTAATATTTTTCGGGGAGGCATGACCAAATGACGTTTAGGGAAAAGTTAGAGCAAAAGAAATTTGCGGTACTAGCTGAATTTGAGCCACCAAAGGGGGCAGACTTTTCTGAAATGCTGACCAACGCAATCAACGTTAAAGGCAGGATAGATGCCTTCGTGGTGCCGGAAATGGCTACCGCAGTAATGAAGGCCAGCTCCTTAGGTGGGTGTCTATCTTTGCAGATTAATGGACTGGAAACCGTGTTCCAAGTGTGTTGCAGGGACAGAAATAGGCTGGCTCTTCAGGCGGACATCCTCTCAGCGGCCGCTTTAGGAATTCCAAATTTGATGGTTGTGAAAGGCGATGACATAACCGTAGGGGATCATCCCCAGGCCAGAGCCGTCAACGACATAGACGTGTTTGAACTACTTGAGGCAGTTGACCAGATGCAAAATGGTAAAGATATGGCCGGTATTGAACTGAAGGGGGCTCCGGATTTCTTTGTAGGTGCGCTTTTTAATGCAGGTGCACAAGGGGGGCTGTTTGATTTAGAACTTGAAGAGCTGGAAAAAAAGATAAATCTGGGCGTGAAGTTTGTGATAACGAACCCAGTGTTTGATTTAAAAATCCTGGAAAGAGTCTTAAAGCGGCTGGACAAGGACCAGGTGGCATTGATACCAAAGGTGCTCTTATTGAAGTCTGCAGGAATGGCACGCTACATTAACCGAAATATGAAGAACATATCAATCCCCGAAAATCTCATAAAATCAATTCAAAAGGCACCCGACAAAGCTAGGGAATGTATCAAGATTGCCGCAGAGATAATCAAACAAATAAAGAACATGGAACTGCCGGGAGTTGCGATTTCTACAATGGGATGGGAAGACAAGCTCCCGCAGATTCTTGATGAATCAAATATTGTGTAGATAGTTTTACAGGGGGAATGTATGGCTACCAAATCTGGAAAGGCACTATCAGGATCTGTAATGATTTTGGGCGGAGGCATTGCTGGCATGCAATCAGCTCTGGATCTGGCCAACTCGGGATACTATGTCTACCTAGTGGAGAAGGAAACCGCCATTGGGGGCATGATGTCCCAACTGGACAAGACCTTTCCCACTAATGACTGTGCCATGTGAGTGATTTCGCCGAAACTGGTCGAGGTCGGCCGGCACATGAACATTGAACTAATCACCAACGCAGAGTTGATAGATCTCAAGGGTGAAGAGGGAAATTTTGAGGCTCAAATCAGACAAGATCCACGTTATGTGGATCTTGCCAAATGCACAAGCTGCGGGGAATGTGCCAAAGTTTGCCCCATTGAATTGGATAATGAATATGATGAAAATCTCTCCAAAAGAAAGGCTGCTTATAAGCGCTATCCCCAAGCCATACCCGGTGCCTTTGCCATAAGTAAGAAAGGCACAGCGCCTTGTAAGGCCACATGCCCTGCCCACGTAAGTGTTCAGGGATACATTGCGCTGATAAGAGAAGGAAAATACAGAGAGGCATTGGAACTGTTCAAGGAAGCACACCCTTTCCCCGCTGTTTGCGGCCGAGTGTGCCATCATCCATGTGAGGGGATATGTACCAGGGGGGACGTGGAGGAACCCCTGGCAATACAGTACCTTCATCGTTTCATTGCAGATCTTGATCTGCTGAGCCCAGAGCCTTTCGTACCAGAACCAGTAGAAGAAAGGGATGAAAAAATCGCCGTCATCGGTTCTGGACCCGCCGGCCTCTCGGCCGCCTATTTTTTGAGGAGAAACGGGTATAAGGTCACGGTTTTCGAGAAGCTGCCCGTTGTAGGCGGCATGATGGCTGTTGGTATACCGGCTTATCGACTTCCCAGGGATGTGATGAAGGCAGAGATTGGCATAATAGAAAAAATGGGCGTGGAGATAAAAACAGGTGTCACTTTCGGCAAGGACATTACTATCGACAGCCTGAAGACCGAGGGTTACCGAGCGATATTTGTTGCCACTGGTCTGCACCTAAGCAGAAGGCTGAATGTGGAAGGAGAAGATCTGCCCCAGGTGCTCAAAGGAGTTGACTTTTTAAGGCAAGCGGCTCTGGAGGAGCCTGTATCCGTTGGTGAGCGGGTAGTTGTGATTGGGGGTGGCAACGTAGCCATTGACGTAGCAATGAGCGCTCTCAGGCTTGGTGCCAAAAAAGTTGGTTTGGTGTGTCTGGAAAAACGTGATGAGATGCCTGCATGGGAATATGAAATAGAAGAGGCACTAGAAGAGGGAATAGAGATTACAAACAGTCTGGGGCCGAAAAAATTTATTGAGAGCAATGGTAAACTCAAGGCCATAGAATTCAAAAAATGTACTCGCGTATTTGACGAGATGGGAAATTTCAGCCCTCAATACGACGAGCAAGACTTGACTACTATTGAAGCGGATACCGCAATCGTGGCCATTGGCCAGGCTGCTGATCTGTCCTTTACCGAGGCGCAAGGCATTGCTGTGAGCAAGAAGGGGGGACTGGAGGCTGACCCCATAACCCTTGAGACACCTGTTGAGGGGGTATTTGCCGGTGGTGATGTGTTTTACGGACCCAGGTCTGTGGTGGAGGCCGTTGGATGCGGTAAAGAGGCGGCAGAAAGCATCCACCGCTACATAAACGGCTTGGATATGAGGGAGGGGAGGCAAAAAGATTGGTCATACGTAAAGCCTGAAATCGATAGCGAGCTTAAGATTCCCAGGACCCAGATGCCAAAACTTTCGCTAGAAGAGCGAAAAGGTAATTTCAAAGAAATTTCACTCGGCTTTGACGAACAACGGGCACGCCAAGAAGCAGAGAGATGTCTCAAGTGTGGCATATGCTCGGAATGCTACCAGTGCGTGAAGGCATGCCTTGCAGGTGCCATCAATCACGAGGAAAAGCCAATTGAAAGGACTGTCAAGGTGGGCGCAGTCATCATGTGTCCGGGTACCAAGGCCTT
>DQZA01000160.1 GCA_011042035.1 Desulfobacteraceae bacterium | reverse complement strand
CTGATTCCCATCACCGTATCTTACTTTGGAGCTCGCAGCGAGAATATCCGGGGTAAGAGGTTCATCCACGGTGCTTTGTATATTGGTGGCCTGTCCATTACCAATTCTGTTTTGGGGGTCAGCGCCGCGCTCACGGGCGGGATGTTGGGTTCGGCCTTGCAGAATCCAATGGTGCTCATCGTGGTATCGGGTGTGATATTTGCCATGGGCCTTAGTTTTTTCGGGTTTTGGGAATTAAAGCTGCCCGGTGGTCTGGTCAATGCCGCTTCAAAGGGATTTGGTGGGTTTTTCGGATCTTTCTTCATGGGGCTCACCCTGGGGGTAGTAGCGGCCCCGTGCCTTGGACCTTTTGTTCTAGGCCTGTTGACCTATGTCGGTCAAAAGGGTGACCCACTTCTTGGGTTTCTTTATTTCTTTGTCCTCAGTATTGGCCTTGGTTTGCCGCTTGCCTTGTTGGCCGTGTGCTCGGGCATTGTGGACAAATTGCCCATGTCAGGTAACTGGCTGCTGTGGGTAAAGAAGTGTTTTGGCTGGATACTCATCGGGATGGCTGTGTTTATGATTCGCCCTCTGATTCCTGGGGCCACTTGGAAGATCCTTGCCATACCTGTGGTATTGGTGGCCGCAGGATTGCACATAGCATTTTTGGACAAAACAAAGGTGGGCTCTGTACGCTTTGGCATCGTCAAGACCCTCGCTGGGTTGGGTTTGTTCGTTGTGGCATTTGCCTTGGCGTCAATGGTATGGAGGGCCGAAGAGGGGATAAAGTGGCTACCTTACAGGCAAGGCCTATTGCAGCAGGCAAAGGCTGAGAAAAAGCCGGTAATAATCGACTTCTATGCAGAATGGTGCGGTCCTTGCCGGGAAATGGATAGGATTACCTTTAGGGATGCTAGGGTGAAGGGCTTTGCCAAAAATTTCGTCACACTGAGGGTTGATCTTACTAGAGAGCGACCCGAAACCAAAGAATTGGTTAAGCAGTTCAATATTAGAGGAGTTCCCTCTGTCATCTTCATTGACCGCGGAGGTAATGAGGTAAGATCCATTCGGGTGGAATCCTACGAGCCACCAGAGACTTTTGCCATTAAGATGGCAGATATTTTAAAGAAATAACATGCCCATGGTTGCCACACGGGTTAAGATCGCTCAGGCAGGTGCAGATGAGCCTATTAAGGATCTGGCGGTGCTATAGCACCTTGATCAATATTTTGCTCGCAACTACAAGGAGTTTACAAAGTCAGCGACAGCGTCGTTAAAGTGTTTCCATGCCTCTATCATCACCATGTGACCAGCCTCTGGAATGATGACGACTCGGCTTCCGTCTATCTCTTGGGCAAGTTTTTGGGAAAGTGCTGGCGGGGTTAGCTTGTCGTTTTCCCCACAAATAATGAGGGTCGGCGTGGCAATATTTTTGATCCTGTCTCTGCAATCAAATCGATCACATGCCGCGAAATCATTGTAAAGCACTTCGGGCCCGGACTCCTTCATCAGCTCCGCCCCCTGGGCCAACATTACAGGAGGAGCTGAGGTAGAATAAGCGTATTTGATAATAAGACCTACAGTTTTTTCAAATTCCTTTCTTAATCCTTCCAAGAAGGCTGGCGCCACCCTTAGCCGGGGGCCGGTAGCGACGAGAATGATCCCTCTGAGCAGGTCTGGCCTTTGCAACGCTAACTCCTGGCACACTGCTCCCCCCATGGAATGGCCCATAAGTATCACTGGGTCGTCGAAACAGGATGCAATGGTACTGCTGAACCACTGGGCGTAGTCACGTATCTCCGTGAAAGATTCGCCTGGGCTTTTGCCGTGAGCGGGAAGGTCAATGGCAATGGCATTAAAGTGCCTGCCAAGGGGCCTAATCTGCGCGTTCCATATTTCTGACCGACCCCCAGCACCGTGTATCATCAATATGGTGGGTTTGGTCGGGTAATGGGCTTCGGGCCAGGCCTTGAAACCCACGTTGTTGTTTGCTAGCTCACGCAATGGCATGGCTTGTCCCTATGCCCACTTGATAAGGGCAGCACCCCAGGTAAGGCCCCCACCAAACACGGGCATACAGATCAAGTTGCCTGGCTTAATACTACCGTCTCTTACGGCCTCATCCAATGCTATGGCACAGGAGGCCGACGATATATTGCCATATCTGTCAAGGGTTAGGTAGAATTTTTCCATGGGAATTTTCAGTGTCTTTGCAATGGACTGAAACATTCTAAGGTTGGCCTGATGTGGTATGAACCAATCAATGTCCTCTACGGCCACGTTGTTCGCCTTGCAGGCTTCTTTTATGGATTCAATGAAGTGCCGCACTGCTACCCTGAAGCTTGCATTGGCCTCTATCATGTTAAGGGTGTGAAGGTTCTTGTCCACACTCTCGTGGCTTATGGGGGTCGTCTTGGACCCCCCGCCAGGTAGCAAAAGATCCTGCCCATTGGCTCCGTCAGTGTGTACGTGGGTAGAAAGTAACTCAGGACCTTTTTCACCCATGGTAAGTACTGCCGCTCCGGCCCCATCGCCCCAAAGAATACATGTTGTCCTATCCTTCCAATTAAGGGTCCTTGTCATGACCTCTGAGGCAGCGACGAGGATATACCTGTGTACACCTGTCTTAAGATATTGCTCAGCCACGTTTAACCCAAATATAAATCCAGAGCATGCTGCCGTTACATCGAATGTAACGGCCTGTGGGGCATCGAGTTTTGCTTGAAGCCAGTTGGCTGCAGCAGGGCAGCATGTGTCCGGCGTAATGGTGGCAACTATTATGAGGCCAAGATCTTTGGCAGTGAGACCAGCCATCTCCAGTGCCTTTAGGGATGCTTCATAAGCAAGGTCTGAGGTTGCCACATCAGGATCGGCCATTCTCCTTTCCCTTACGCCGGTCCTTGTCACTATCCACTCGTCAGTGGTGTCAAGACCCATTTTTTGCAAATCAAAGTTCGTCAACACCTTTGGGGGCACATAAGACCCTGTTCCCAGTATTCTAATTGATTTCATATTTCCTTATTTACTCCGGCTTTATTCCTAGTTCTTTTTCCTTCTTGGCTACGAGCAGCCTGGTTTTTATAACAGTATCAGGTATTAGACTCATGGAGTCTATACCACATTCCACGAGAAACTCGGCAAAGTCGGGGAAATCACTGGGCGCCTGACCACAAATGCCTATCTTGCGCCCCTTCTTCATTGCTACGTCAATTACCTGCTTTACCAAACGCTTTACCGCGAGATTCCTTTCATCGTAGATGTGTGCTACGAGGGATGAATCTCTGTCGAGGCCCAAAGTTAGCTGTGTTAGGTCATTGGAGCCTATAGAAAAACCATCAAAGATCTCTGCAAATTCGTCAGCGCATACCACGTTGCTGGGGATCTCGCACATGACATAGATTTCCAGTCCATTTTCTCCCTGTACCAAGCCAAACTTCTTCATCAGTTCAATAACCTTTTTTCCTTCCTCGGGGGTCCTACAGAAAGGAACCATGACCTTTATGTTGGTGAGCCCAACCTCATCTCGGGCCTTCCGCAGCGCGAGGCATTCCAGCTCAAAGGCGGGCATGAAGTTTTCGTCATAGTACCTTGATGCGCCGCGCCATCCTATCATGGGGTTACTTTCCTTCGGTTCATACAGATAGCCGCCAAGCAGATTCTCATACTCGTTGGTTTTAAAATCTGACAGCCGAACAATGACGTCATTTGGGTAAAAACCCGCTGCGATTCGGCTTATTCCCTCTGCCAACTTATCAATGAAAAACTGTCTCTTGTCTTGATAGACGCTGGTGATGTCGTCTATCTTATAAACAACACCGGCCACCCGTTGATCCGTCTTGGCCTTTTCTTTGAGCTTGTCATATTCCAGCAATGCCAGGGGGTGTATGCCTATATGGCTATTAATGATGAACTCCTCGCGGGCCAGACCCACGCCGTCGTTCGGGATCATACCCTGGGAAAAGGCCTGTTCTGGAATACCCACGTTCATCATGATCTTAGTCTTGGTCTTGGGGAATTCCTCTAGGTTTAGCTTTTCCACCTCATACTTCAGGATACCATCATAGACATTCCCTGTCTCGCCCTCGCAACAAGAGACCGTTATCTCTTGGCCGGTCTTGATAACCTCGTCCGCATTTCCCGTGCCTATGATGCATGGGATACCCAATTCCCTTGATACTATTGCTGCGTGGCATGTTCTTCCACCCTTATTGGTCACAATTGCGGATGCAATCTTCATGATGGGCTCCCAGTCCGGGTCCGTCATGGTGGTGACCAGTACCTCGCCCTCCTTGAACTGGTCCATTTCAAGGGTAGAGTTGATAACCCTGGCAACACCCTGTCCGATCTTTGTTCCAACCGCCGTTCCTGAACACAGCACTGGTCCGGTTTCAAGAAGGCGGTAGGTCTCATACATATTGGTGTCACGCTGGGAATGGATTGTTTCCGGCCTTGCCTGAACGATGAATAGATCTCCTGTACCTATGTTTTCACCATCCCCATCCTTTGCCCATTCAATATCCATGGGTTTGAAATATCCTGCCTCCTGGCTGTAATGCTCCTCAATTATGCAAGCCCATTCAGCCAGCTTAAGTATTTCGTCATCATCTAGTACGTACCGGTGCCTCTCGGCTAAGGTGACAGGGACATTTTTGACCGTGGTCTCGTCATCCATGGAATAGACCATCTTGATGTCCCTATCGCCCACCTTGCGGCTTATTATGGCACGTTTCCCTTCCCTGAGGGTGGGCTTGAAAACATAGTATTCGTCGGGATTAACAATTCCCTGCACCACATTTTCACCAAGTCCGTAAGCAGCGGTTATGAGCACTGCGTCCCTAAATCCCGTTTCCGTGTCAATGGAAAACATGACCCCAGAGTAAGCCGAATCGCTTCTGACCATTTTTTGCACTGCAATGGACAGAGATACGTCGAATTGGCCAAACCCTTTGTCGTGGCGATAGGAGATGGCCCTGTTTGTAAACAACGAAGCGAAGCACTTGCGACATGCATCAAGGACACTCCTTCTTCCTCTAATGTTTAAATAGGTATCTTGCTGACCAGCAAAGGAGGCATCGGGCAAATCCTCCGCAGTTGCTGAAGAGCGGATGGCCACGTCCAGATTGTCAGTTCCTGCTTCGCCAAATTCCTCGGCTAGCTTGTCGTAGGCTGTATAAATGGCCTGGGTGAGGTCTGGCGGAAACTCTGCGTGCCTTATCACGTCTCTGACTTCACGACCCTTTCGTTGCAAGTTGCTTAGGTCATGGGTGTCAAGGTCTTTGAGGATTTTGCGGATTTCATCTTCTATGCCAGCATATTTTAGGAAATATCGGTAAGCATACGCAGTTATTGCAAAACCGTTGGGTATCTTGATGCCTTTGCTATGTAACTTCTGGTACATTTCACCCAAAGATGCATTTTTCCCTCCCACCAGGGGAACATCTTCAATGCCAATTTCCTCAAACCACAAAATAAATTTTTTGCTGTTGTCCGCTACCATCAGTCATTTCCTCCTGACCCTTACACCGGTTAACAACATTTAAACACAGCCAGAACCACTGCCAGAACAAGATTAGACCTATCATTTAACGCCACGACTTGTCAATTGGCAAAATATGTTATACATCACCACAATAGCAGGTCAAATCAGGGCATGAGGAGGAACTAGACAATGTCGGATCTCCCGAGTGACTATATTTACCTGGATCATAACGCCACCACACCCGTGGCCCCTGAAGTGTCCGAGGCAATGACCCCCTATATCACCGACAGATTCGGAAATCCCTCGAGTGACTATCCCCTTGGAATTCAGGCAAAGGAGGCAGTGGAGAAGGCCCGTGGTCAAGTGGCGGATTTGCTGGGCGCAAAGCCTGAGCGTATAATCTTTACTTCTGGGGGTACCGAAAGCAATAACATGGTGTTGAAGGGTGTAGTGGATTTTAGATCGCCAGAAAAGACCCATATAATCACGTGCGCAGTGGAGCACCCCGCCATATTGAATCCCCTTATTTATCTGATGGAACTAGGCGTTCAGGTGACTGTGCTAGGGGTAGACCACCATGGCCAGGTCGACCCTCAGGATGTGGAAAAGGCAATTAGGCCGGAGACCAAATTGATTACCATCATGCTTGCAAACAATGAGACAGGAACTCTTCAGCCAGTTAAGGAGATATGCGACGTGGCAAGTAAACATGGTGTTCCCGTTCATACCGATGCAGCACAGGCGGTTGGCAAGATTGAGGTGGACGTTGATGAACTTGGTGTGGATTTCCTGAGCGTGGCAGGTCACAAACTGTACGCCCCTAAAGGAGTGGGAGCATTGTATATCAGGAAAGGTAGAGGCCTTACCCCACTAGTTCACGGGGCATCTCAGGAAAAAGGGATGAGGCCGGGAACAGAGAATGTGATCCTGGCGGTAGGCCTGGGAGCGGCCTGTGAACTATGTGCCAAAAGACTTCCAAAGGACATGAAAAGGACCCGGGAACTCAGAGACAGGCTTCAGGATCTCCTTTTTGATGCACTAGAGGGGGTTGTATTAAACGGCCATCCGGAAAACAGGTTACCCAATACACTTAACGTATCTGTGCCAGGGCTTCAGGGGTCTTCCATATTGGGTGGGGTGCCTCGGATTATGGCATCAACTGGGGCGGCGTGCCATGAGAAAAGCATAAAAATATCTCATGTGCTGTCTGCCATGGGCGTCCCTGAGGACGTGGCCATAGGTGCTCTTAGGCTGACTGTTGGCCGATCCAACACCATGGAACAGATCGAGGACGCAGCGCGACTGCTCATTTCGAGAATAAGGGAGATGAAAGATGACAGGAATTGATAAGGAAAAACCGGCACTGCTCATTATTGACATGGT
>DQZA01000203.1 GCA_011042035.1 Desulfobacteraceae bacterium | reverse complement strand
TGACGCTGGAGGTGAGTTTAATAACGCCGATAGCGTTGGAGAAGGAGCTGCGGTTTGCGATACGAGAAGGTGGAAGGACGGTAGGTGCTGGAGTAGTAAGTGAGATAATTGAATAGGGGAGATGAGGTGATGTTGACCAATCAAAAGATTCGGATCCGGCTCAAGGCCTATGACCACAAGCTCCTGGATCAGGCGGCCCTTGAGATTGTGGAGACGGCAAGAGAGACAGGAGCACGAGTTGCCGGTCCGATCCCTCTCCCTACCGAGATCAATAAATATTGCGTTTTGCGATCACCGCACGTGAACAAGAAGTCCAGAGAACAGTTCGAAATACGGACTCATAAGAGGCTCTTGGACATCCTTGAACCCACGCAGCAGACGGTTGATGCTCTTATGAAACTAGATCTTGCTGCTGGTGTTGACGTAGAAATTAAGCTCTAGCTTGTACATGGCCTGAGCGCCACGACTAAGCGCGTAGTCTACTGGGTAAGGGGCACGCGAAATGAGATGTGCGCCTTGAATCCAGGGAGTACAGGGTAAAGGGAGTAAGTGTAGAGAGATACTGTGGGGCTAAACAATCATGGTCAATAAACTGTTTGGGAAAAAAATTGGTATGACACGGTATTTCCTTGGCGATGGGGAGAGTGTGGCTGCTACTGTGATCAAGGTGGGGCCATGTGTGGTTACCCAAAAGAAGAGTGTTGACAAGGAAGGGTATAACGCGATCCAGGTGGGCTTTGAGCCGCAAAAAGAGAGCAGGGTGAACAAGCCTCTCAAGGGCCATTTGGACAAGGCGGGAGTGGGATATTTTAAGGTTTTGCGGGAGATAAAGGTTGATGACCCTGAACCGTTCGAGCTTGGCCAGGTTATTAAGGCGGATGTTTTTAGTATTGGGGATACTGTGCATGTCTCTGGTACAAGCAAAGGGCGCGGGTTCTCCGGGGTGATGAAACGTTGGGGTTTTTCTGGTGGAAGGAAGACCCATGGCTCGAGATCTCATAGGATACCTGGTTCCATTGGGTGTAGCGCTACGCCCGGACGCGTGCATAAAGGTAGGAAACTGCCCGGCCATTATGGTAACCAAAGGGTTACGGTAAGAAACCTTAGGATTATAGATGTTCGGCCTGAAATGGACCTGGTAGTGGTAAAAGGGGCGGTTCCCGGTAGCAGAAACAGCTTGATTGAAATCCGAAGGGCTTAAGCCTACAATGAGGAAGAAATGACAACTGTGGACGTATATAACCTCAATAGGGAAAAGGTCGGAGAGATAGACCTGAAGGAAGAAATATTCAATGTACCGATAAAGAAACATGTGTTGCATCAGGTTGTCGTGAGTCAATTGGCAAGTAAGAGGGTGGGATCTGCGGCCACTAAGACTCGCTCCGAGGTTAGGGCCTCTGGGAGAAAATTATGGAGACAAAAAGGTACTGGTAGGGCTAGGGTTGGTTCTGTGGCATCCCCCACCAGAAGGGGCGGTGGGGTCACATTTGGCCCTTCCCCGCGGCAGTATTTGGTAAAGGTGTCCAAGAAGGTGAGAAAGGCCGCACTACGGATGGCCTTAACGGACAAGGTACAGAATGAGAGACTGGTTGTCGTAGAGGATTTCAGTCTCCCCGAGATCAAGACAAAGGTCTTTGTCCAGGCGATGAGAAGGTTCAATACAGGATCTGCCCTTATTGTGACCGAGGAACTGGATATCAATCTCGACAAATCATCTAGGAATGTTCCTTGGGTGAAGGTTATGAGGCGGGAGGGCATAAACGTCTACGATATTTTGAAATACGACAATCTTTTTGTAGAGCAACCTGCTCTCAAGAAAATAGAGGAGGTCTTGGCTTAACCGTGGATATCTATAGCGTCATAAAAGAGCCTCACATTACGGAAAAGGCGAATGTTCAAAAAGAGGCGCATAACCAGGTAACCTTTAAGGTCCATAAAAGGGCTAATAAGATTGAGATCAAGAAGGCCGTTGAGGCTTTGCTCAAGACCAAGGTTCTGGAAGTCAGGACCGTAAACGTTAGGGGTAAGAAAAGGCGGATGGGCCTGAAGATGGGCAAGAGACCTGATTGGAAGAAGGCCATAGTGAAATTGGCCCCGGGTGAAAACATCGAGTTTTTCGAGGGAGTATAATTGATTTTCGGAGAAAGACATGGGAATTAAGGCTGTAAAACCAACATCACCGGGAAGAAGGTTTCAGACTTATTTATCATTTGAAGAGCTGACGGACAAGGAACCTGAAAAATCCCTGCTGGTTACTCTCAAAAAGACCGGCGGGCGTAACAATTTTGGGCGAATCACTGTCAGACACCGCGGGGGCGGACAGAAGCGAAAATACCGAATAATTGATTTCAAGAGGGACAAGGACGGTATTCCGGCCAAAGTTGCGGCAATAGAATATGATCCCAATCGCTCTGCCCACATAGCACTGCTCCATTATGCTGACGGAGAAAAACGCTATATCTTGGCGCCCCATAACCTTAGTGTTGGAGATACGGTGATTGCGGGAAGCGGTGTGGAAGTGAGGACTGGGAATGCTCTGCCTCTAAGGGAAATACCTTTAGGAACCCATGTTCACAACATTGAATTGTATCCAGGTCACGGTGGTCAGCTTGCGAGGGGGGCAGGTGGTTATGCACAGGTAATGGCCAAGGAAGGAAAGTATGCCCAAATTAAGCTGCCCTCTGGTGAGGTAAGGATGGTGTTGCTGGAATGTAAGGCAACCATCGGGCAGGTAGGTAATTTGGATCACGAGAATATTTCCATTGGCAAAGCCGGACGTAGCCGATGGTTGGGGCGTAGACCGAAGGTGAGAGGAGTAGCGATGAACCCTGTTGACCACCCACACGGTGGTGGTGAGGGAAAGTCCTCGGGTGGCCGTCACCCTGTAACACCTTGGGGGGTGCCTACCAAGGGGTATAAAACAAGAAAAAGGAAACCTAGCGACAAGCTTATTGTGAGGAGAAGGAAATAGCTGGAAGGTAAACTTCGAGGTGCTTTGCCGCTTTATTGATAAATACAGAAGTTATTGTAGGAGGGGGTAAGTCTTGCCCAGGTCACTAAAAAAAGGTCCGTTTGTAGATGAACATTTGATGGAAAAGGTTAGGAAAGCCAGGGAGAGCCAGAGTAGAAAGATAATCAAGACCTGGTCTAGGAGGTCCACTGTCATTCCCGAATTTGTGGGGCTTACTTTTGCAGTCCACAACGGGCGTAAATTCCTCCCTGTTTTTGTTACTGAGGACATGGTGGGCCATAAGCTGGGCGAATTTGCCCCGACACGGACCTTTTATGGTCATGCAGGAGACAAGAAGTCCAGGTTAAAGGGAAAGAAGTAGCACCATGGAGACGAGAGCTATAGCTAGATATGTGAGAGTATCACCGCGGAAGGCGCGTCTGGTGATGGACCAGATCAGGGGTAAAAGGGTAGAAGAAGCACTGAACATGCTTACCTTTGCTCCTCAAAAGGCGGCACGCATCATTAAGAAGGTCGTGCAGTCGGCCGTGGCCAACGCGGAACAGAATGCAAATGTGGATGTTGACAATCTGTACATTAAGAGGATCTACGCTGATGAAGGCCCTACTCTCAAGAGATTCAGACCAAGGGCTCTGGGAAGGGCGACGAGAATTAGGAAAAGAACGAGTCATTTGACGGTAATTCTGGATGAGAAATAGGTCATAAGCAGGCTAGGCTGAAGACTGAAGGGATTTTGGGGGAGAAATAAGGCATTCTATCCGCGCGTTAACTTCAGTCTGTGGGCCTTTGGCCTATAATCCTGATGTGAATGGAGGTGTGGATTGGGACAGAAGGTAAATCCTATTGGATTGAGATTAGGAATCAACAGAACCTGGGATTCTAGGTGGTTTGCAAAAAAGGAATACAGCACGTTTGTTGTAGAGGATTTTAATATACGCAAGTTTGTCAAGAAAAGGCTCTATCAGGCGGGCGTATCTAAGATAGAAATTGAGCGAGCAGCGAATAAGATCAGGATCCGAATCCACACCGCAAGGCCTGGTATCGTAATTGGTAAGAAAGGTGCTGAGATAGAAAGCCTCAAAAGGGAACTAGAGAAAAGGATTAATCGAGAAATTTTTATTGACATCCAGGAAGTGAGGAAACCCGAAGTAGACGCCCAGTTAGTCGCGGAGAACGTGGCCTTACAATTGGTAAGACGCGTAGCCTTTAGAAGGGCCATGAAAAAGGCTGTTAGTTCTGCTTTGAGGTTTGGTGCTCTGGGCATCAAGATAGCTTGCGCTGGCAGGCTGGGTGGAGCTGAGATGGCGAGAAGAGAATGGTATAGAGAAGGCCGGGTTCCACTTCACACCCTTAGGGCAGATATTGATTATGGATTTGCCGAGGCGTTTACCACCTATGGGGTAGTGGGAGTGAAGGTGATTATCTTTAAAGGTGAAATTTTACCAGAAAAGAAAGGATAGATCTTTTTATGCTTAGTCCTAAGAAGGTCAAATACAGAAAGCAGCAAAAAGGCAGAACAAAGGGAAAGGCATATCGCGGTAGTAGCCTTGAGTTTGGTGACTATGGGCTCCAGGCGCTCGAGTGCGGCCGCATAACTGCACAGCAAATAGAGGCGGCTCGAATAGCCATAACAAGGCATGTGAAGCGGGGAGGAAAAATCTGGATAAGGATTTTTCCAGATAAGCCCATAACCAAGAAACCTGCTGAAACTAGGATGGGTAAAGGCAAAGGGGCACCAGAAGGATGGGTGGCAGTAGTTAAGCCCGGAAGGATTCTATATGAAATGGAAGGAGTGGCAGAGGACGTTGCCGCTGAGGCCTTTAGATTGGCCGGGCACAAGCTGCCAATTCCGACTAGATTTGTAGCTAGGAGACAGTAAAAACATGAAGGCCAGTGAGCTACGAGAATTGAGTTTGGAGGAATTATTGGAAAAGGAGAGGTCTGTTAAGCAGGAATTGTTCAACTTGAGATTCCAAAAAGCCACGGGCCAGCTCGGTAACACGGCGATGATTTCCAAGACAAAAAGGGATCTGGCCAGGGTGAAGACGGTTATTCGAGAGCGAGAGATAGCTGAGGGAAAATAGATCTGAGAGGTTTGTATGACAGAGCGGGGCATAAAAAAGAAACTGGTGGGCAATGTGGTAAGTAATAAAATGGATAAGACCGTGGTGGTCTTGGTGGAGCGACTGACAAAGCACCCCACTTACAAGAAATATATTCGAAAGAGGTCCAAGTACATGGCCCATGACCCCAAGAATCTTTGTTCTATAGGGGATAGGGTTAGAATTATAGAAAGCAGGCCCATTAGCAAGAGAAAGAGATGGCAAGTGCTAGAGATTGTTGAGAAGGCCAACATAGAGGAATAGAAAGATGAGCCTGATAAGTAGCTATGAATCGCGAACCGTCATGAGTGATTCAGTGGAGCTTAGGAAATGATACAAACTGAAACCAGATTAAAGGTAGCTGATAATTCCGGGGCAAAGGTATTGTCCTGTATAAAGGTGCTGGGTGGTACGAGGAAAAGGTATGCCACATTAGGGGATATTGTTGTAGTGTCGGTTAAAGAGGCTCTCCCCAACTCAAAGGTGAAGAAAGGTGATGTGGTTCGTGCTGTCATAGTCAGGACGGCCAAAGAGGTACGCCGACCAGATGGTTCATATATTAAATTTGATGACAATTCAGCGGTGTTGATAAACCAACAACGTGAGCCCATAGGTACTAGAATCTTTGGCCCTGTTGCACGTGAGCTTAGGGCAAAGAAATTTATGAAGATTATTTCGCTGGCGCCGGAGGTCTTGTAAGAATCAGGGATCACAATGTTTGCCCGGTGCTATGTTAAAAGGTGATTTACCGTTCGGGGGGATAGGAAGTGGGGAAAAAACGACCCAGGATTAAAAAGAACGACAAGGTTATTGTAATAGCTGGAAAGGAAAAGGGAAAAATCGGCGCTGTCTTGAAGGTGGACGCAGAAAAGGGCAGGGTGTTGGTTGAAAAGATCAATATGGTGAAACGTCACGCACGCCCTGGGCCTCAAACAGCTCAAGGCGGAATAATCGAAAAGGAAGCCCCCCTGCGGATTTCAAACGTGATGATTGTCTGCAATAAATGCACCGAACCTACGAGGATTGGGCATAGGCGTCTAGAAGATGGTACAAAGGTAAGGATTTGCAAGAAGTGCGGCGAGTCACTGGACGACTAAGCCGCTGGCGGAATGAAGATAAGGAGTAACGAGGAGGGTCCTTTGTCTCGGCTGAAAGATAAATATTACAATGAAGTAGTACCGGCACTTATGCAAGAGTTCGGTTACAAAAATATTATGGCAGTGCCCAAGGTGGAGAAGGTAGTGCTTAACATGGGGCTTGGGGAGGCCATTCAGAATATAAAAGTGCTTGATTCAGGGGTTGAAGAGCTTACGTTGGTCGCTGGACAGAAGGCAGTGGTGACCAAGGCTAAACGGTCAATTGCAGGGTTTAAGCTTCGCCAAGGCATGCCAATTGGGTGCATGGTAACATTAAGAAAAGATCGCATGTATGATTTTCTTGATAAGCTGTTTAATATCGCGTTACCTCGTGTAAGGGACTTTCGAGGCATACCCCCCAAGGTATTTGACGGGCGCGGTAATTGCACGATTGGAATAAAGGAACACATTATATTTCCGGAAGTGGACTACGAAAAAGTGGACAAAATGAAAGGCCTTAATGTGTCCATTGTCACTACTGCGAAAACAGATAAGGAAGGATTTTATTTACTAAAGGCTATGGGAATGCCTTTTCGATCCTAGTGTAGGGAGGAAGTTTTGGCAAGGAAGGCGTTGATAATCAAGGCAAGAAGGCAACCCAAATTTTCTACTAGGCGTTATAACCGCTGCCCCCTTTGCGGGCGGAG
>DQZA01000069.1 GCA_011042035.1 Desulfobacteraceae bacterium | reverse complement strand
TGAGCCAAACTTACTTCGCCGGGCTTGGGATTTTGCCCACCCCCTATAAGGCCAGCATCGGAGATGGTATGATGCGGGGAGCGAAAAGGCCTTTGGGTGATGAGTCCATGTCCCTCTGGCATAAGGCCCATGACACTGTATACCTTCGATGTTTCGAGGGCCTCTTCGAAGCTAAGCTGGGGCAGGATGGTGTGAAGTCGCTTGGCCAGCATTGTTTTTCCGGATCCCGGCGGCCCAACCATTATTAGATTATGTGCTCCTGCAGCAGCAACCTGCAATGCCCTCTTTGCATTTTCTTGTCCCTTGACGTCAATAAAGTCCTCTTGTGAAGGGTGTCTCTGGAAAAGGCTCTCCATTTCCACGGAAAACGGCTCGACTTTCTTCCTGCCCTGTAAAATTTCTATCACATCAGAAAGGAAGGATACTGGATAGATTTGGATACCATCCACTACAGCCGCCTCTGGGGCGTTTTCTTGTGGTAAGAAAATGCCTTTTAGACCCTCATTCCTGGCAGTTATAGCGGTAGGCAAAACGCCCTTTACAGGTCTCAGCAGACCATCAAGGGCAAGCTCTCCCAGAAATACATAATCTTGATAGGAAGCCCTTTCGATTAGACCTGTGGCGGCCAGGATGCCGAGGGCCATTGGTAAATCAAAGGCAGAGCCTTCTTTCTTGATGTCTGCGGGGGCCAAGTTCACGGTTATGCGATCGGATGGAAACTCATAGCCCGAGTTTTTAATCGCGGCCTTTACCCGATCTTTACTTTCCCGCACCGCTCCCTCAGGAAGCCCCACGGTTGAAAAGCTAGGGAGCCCCTGCGAGATATCCACTTCTACTTCAACTATGTAAGCGTCTATACCAATGACAGCTCCGCTCAGTATCTTGGCAAGCATTGGAGTCCTCGAAAACTACTCGGAATTGTCCTGGAACAAGTCGGCGGCGAAACCGCTTTACATCTACCACACAGAGTGTTATAAAGTAAAGTTTATTTAGATCCACAACAATGAACCCCTGGTGCTGTCTCGAGTATTTTGTTGTAGCCCCATTTGGGGTGCATTAAATTACCTTATTACACAGGAGAAGGCCATGGCACGAATAACTGTTGAGGACTGCTTGAAAAATGTCGAAAACCGCTTTGCTCTCATTCACTTGGCAGCAAAGAGGGTGAGACAGCTCAGAAAAGGCGCGGAACCCCTCGTACAGGCCAAGAATAAGGATGTTGTTATAGCTCTAAGGGAGATTGCGGCAGGTAAAATCTACCCTGTCTCTAAGGATGAATTCGAGCAGTTAAGACAAGGCGAGGCGGATATTGAACCGGAGTCCTTGCCCGAGCCTGGGGAAATCTCTGAAAAACAAGAGGCAGAATAGCCAAAAAAACAGAGCTCAACAGGTATATAGCCATGTACAAGAGAGATTATTACGAGGTACTGGGTGTCTCGCGGAACGCTACTGAGGACGAGATCAAGAGGGCCTATAGGAAATTAGCACTCAAGTACCACCCGGACCGCAACCCCGGTGACAAGGAAGCAGAGGAAAGGTTCAAAGAGGCCGCCGAGGCATACGAAGTCTTAAGAGACCCTGAAAAGAGACAAATATACGACCGATTCGGGCATGAGGGGCTTGAGGGCCGTGGCTTCACAGGATTTAGCGGCTTTGAAGATATTTTCTCGAGTTTTGGCGATATATTCGAGGAGTTTTTTGGGTTCAGTACCGGCAGAGGACGCCATACAAGGGCGAGACAGGGAAACAGCCTTAGGTATGACCTCAAGATAACCCTGGAAGAGGCCTTTTTCGGCAAGGAAGAGGAGATCGTATTCCAGAGGCTGGATCTTTGCGAATCCTGCAATGGCACGGGGCTCAGTCCGGGAAGTCAGCCTGAGACCTGTCCCACCTGTCAAGGCAGAGGGCAGGTTATCCGGTCCCAGGGGTTTTTTCAAATTAGCTCCACATGCCCTACATGCAGAGGACAAGGGCAGATTATTAAGAATCCGTGTCAGAAGTGCAGGGGCCATGGAAAGACACGGATAGAGCGGAGAATCAATGTTAGAATCCCCCCTGGTGTTGATACGGGTTCCCAACTTCGATTGAGGGGCGAGGGCGAACCAGGAGAGTATGGGGGGCCTCCCGGTGATCTCTATGTGGTGATCCATGTGGAGGAACACCCTTTTTTCAAACGTGAAGGGGACGACCTAATTTGCGAAATCCCCATTTCTTTTGTTCAGGCGGCCCTTGGAGACACTATTGTTATTCCCAGTTTAGGTGATGATGAAGGTATCGAGCTACAAATACCGCCAGGCTCACAGCCTAATGAAATTTTGAAGCTCTCCGGCAAGGGAATGCTTAGCACAACGGGGCGTAGAAGGGGTGATCTGTATGTGAAACTTCAGGTTAAAATCCCCCGTAGATTGACTCCCAAACAAAGGGAATTATTGGAGATCTTTGCTAAGACTGAAGACTTGAATATCTCTCAAGCTAAAAGCAAGGTTAAGGATTTCTGGAAAAAAATACAAAGATAATTTATTTACATTCCGAAAAATTGATGGTAAAAAATATATTTTTAATTTTAGAGATTACAAAGGAGTAACCCTTACGCGCTATGCTTACCAAGAAAAAAAAAGAGTATTTCCGCAAGCTTTTGAATGAACGCCTCGAGAGGTTACTGGAAGAGGCCAGCAAGACAGTGAGTGGGATGACTGATCAGGCAGATAACTTTCCTGACCCCACAGACAGAGCTGCCCTTGAGTCAGATAGAAATTTCTTGCTTCGAATCAGGGACAGGGAGAGGAAGCTTATCATAAAAATAAAAGAGGCGTTAGAGCGATTAGATAACGGCACTTTTGGCATCTGTGAGGCATGTGGAGAGGAAATTTCAGAGGAGCGTCTCAAGGCCCGCCCTGTTACCACCCTTTGCATAGAATGCAAGAAAAAACAGGAAACTGACGAAAAGCTAAGGGGCATTTAAATCAACCCCCCGGCTTATCCTTAATTAGACTCATTTCGGCTGGCGCGGGGCAATCTCCCACGCTTTTCCTTATTACCCTGCCTCCCGGATCACTTCTCGCCATGGCCTTCTCCAAACACTTCAATATCCCAGTACCCAGTATTCCATTCCGCTAAAAGACGACGGGCGAGTCCCCAAATTTGTTAGGGTCAAGTGCCCCGCTTGGTTAATACTAGAATGAGGCGCCCCTCCTATGTTAAGATCTTAGAAAAATGTCAGAGGTGATTGAAAGGCACAATGATAAATACAAGTCAACATCCAGAAGAGGTTATAACCACTCACATAAATGCCGATTTCGACGCCTTAGCTTCCATGATAGCTGCCCGCAAACTTTACCCCAAGGCAGCAATGGTATTTCCGGGCGCCCAAGAGAAAAATCTGCGCAATTTTTTCTTGCACTCTGCTTCCTATCTCTTCGATTTCCTCAAACTCAAGCACGTCAAGCTGGACAGAATCAAAAAGCTTATTCTGGTTGATACCAGACAAAAATCCAGAATAGGGAAATTTGGTGACCTAGTGGGGAAAAAGGGCATTGAAATCCATATTTACGACCATCATCCCCACTCTGATGACGACATCAAAGGAGACCTGGAAGTCATCAGGCAATGTGGAGCTGCCACAACAATTTTGACACACATAATCAAAGAGAGAAAAATAGATCTGACACCTGACGAAGCCACCTTGATGTGCCTTGGAATACATGAAGATACAGGTTCTTTTACCTTTTCTTCCACGACTCCCGAGGACTACGAAGCCGCAGCGTGGTTAAGCAGCCGTGGGGCCAACCATAATATCATTGCTGATATGCTGACTAGGGAGCTAACGGCTGAACAGCTATGGCTACTCAATGACCTTACGCGATCGGCATCCAAGAAAACTATCAATGGCGTGGAAGTTGTCATAACAAAAGTGGTACGAGACGAATACGTCGGTGATTTTGCTGTGCTAGTTCATAAACTCATGGAAATGGAAAACCTCGATGTGGTTTTCGCTCTAGCACAGATGGAGGATCGGGTATATCTGGTGGCGAGGAGTCGAATTCCCGAAGTAAATGTTGGGGACATAGCAGCCGCCCTTGGTGGCGGAGGCCATCCGCAGGCAGCCTCAGCTACCATAAAAAGTAAGACACTAGCTCAGGTGGAGCGCTCCCTGAATGCATTGCTAAGGAACAGAATTCGACCAACAAGCAAGGCCAAGGACATGATGTCCTCACCGGTTATTTTTGTCCCTCCAGATGCCACCGTAAAGAGGGCTGCCAACCTGATGACCCGTTATAACATAAATGTGCTGCTTGTTATTGATAACGAAGAGCTGAAGGGATATATAACCAGGCAAGTGGTTGAAAAGGCGGTATTTTTCGGTTTGGAACAGCTCAAGGTGAGCGACTACATGAATATCGAATATTCCACGGTTGGCCCTGACACCCCTTTAAAGGAAGTTAAGGATTTGATCATCAGAAACAAACTCAGGGTATTACCTGTTGTGGATAAGGGAAAGGTCTTAGGTGTCATTACCAGGACGGATCTCCTCAATATTTTGGTGGGAGAGCCGGTTGTTCCAGATCTCCTTATAGAAGACAAATTAGGCGGACAGTCGGTCAGGACAAAAAACATGGCCAATATTCTGAAGGAGCGTCTTCCTCGCAAGATTATTGAGCGGTTGAAAAGCCTTGGTCATGTAGCCGACATGTTGGGTTACAGCGCATATCTCGTGGGGGGACTTGTCCGGGACGTGTTGCTACACAGAGAAAATTTTGATGTGGATATAGTAATCGAGGGTGATGGGATAGAGTTTGCCCACGAGTATGCCAAGCACTACGAGGCCAGGGTGCGTAGCCATAAAAAATTCGGCACAGGGGTTTTGATTTTCCCCGATGGCTTCAAAGTAGATGTTGCCACCGCCCGCATGGAATATTACGAATCGCCGGGTTCTCCCCCCATTGTTCAGACCAGTTCACTCAGAATGGATCTTTACAGAAGAGACTTTACCATCAACACACTAGCCATAAAGCTGAACAAAAGGGATTACGGTACCCTCATAGACTATTTTGGTGGTCAGCGGGACATAAAGGAAAAGGTTATAAGGGTGCTGCACAACCTTTCCTTTGTGGAGGACCCTACACGAGTGTTCAGGGCCATACGGTTCGAACAAAGATTTGGGTTTAAAATAGGCAAGTTGACCCTCGCTCTTATAAAGAATGCGGTCAAGATTGACGCGCTGAAGGAGATTTCTGGTCACAGGCTCTTTACAGAACTAAAGCTAATTCTAAGCGAATCTGACCCTATTAAGGCCATCGAGCGCATGAATGAATTTAACTTATTGCAATACATTAGCCCAGAGATAGCTTACACAGAAAAATTAAGAAAGCTCCTTGAAGAAATTAAAAGTGTAATAGCATGGTACAAACTTCTTTATCTCGAGGAAGACTTCGAACCATGGCAAGTTTACTGGTATGGACTCACTGCGTCACTCGAAGCTAAGGAGTTCGCCCAGCTAATGGAATTTATGGGAATAGTGGACACCAAGAGCAAGGCTATGATATCTCAGCGCGAAAAATCATCTAATCTCATGCATGCACTTCATGCATTTTCAGGGGATAATTATGAACTATATACATTACTGAGTTCATATGATACAGAGATCCTTCTTTATTTGATGGCTAGGACCTCTAGTGATAAGACCCGAAGGCTAATTTCCTTGTATTTTACAAAGCTGAAAGGTACGGAGGTTGAGCTCTCGGGAAAGGAACTTATTGAGCTAGGAATGAAACCGGGGCCCATTTTCAAGGAAATATTCGAAGAAATACTTCAAGGTAGGCTGAACCAGGAAATTCAGTCAAAAGAAGATGAGCTGGCATTAGTGAGGGAACGATACGAAGATAGATTTCAGAGCGACCAGAGGACTTCTTCAGAGCACTGAACCGGAAAATCTCGGAGCGCAGAAGGCCGAATGAGTGACTCAGGAAAATTGTAAGAAAGGAGACTTATGAGATGTCGAAGAAGCGAATTGTGAGCGGCATGAGACCCACCGGCAAAATGCATTTAGGCCATGTGCATGGTGCATTGTTAAACTGGAAAAATCTGCAGCATGAATATGAGTGCTACTATTTCATAGCGGACTGGCACGCCCTCACAAGTGAATACGCAAACCCCACTATAATTAAGGAGACTACGTACGAGATCATCATGGATTGGATATCCGTGGGGCTGGACCCCGATGTATGTACATTTTTTATCCAATCGGAGATAAAGGAGCACGCTGAACTGCATCTTATATTTTCCATGATAACTCCCCTGCCCTGGCTGGAACGTAATCCGACTTACAAGGAACAACTCAGGGAACTAACCCAGCGAGATATTTATACCTATGGTTTTTTGGGCTACCCTGTTCTTCAGGCAGCGGATATTTTGATGTATAAGGCCCATGGAGTGCCTGTAGGAGAGGACCAAGCCCCTCATGTGGAACTCACGAGGGAGATAGCCAGGCGCTTTAATCATTTGTATACAGATGTCTTTCCAGTACCGGATGTACTCCTCACCCCTACGTCAAAGGTCTTGGGAATCGATAGAAGGAAGATGAGCAAAAGTTATGGTAATGCCATCTTTTTAACGGATACAGACGAGGAAATTGAACGAAAGGTAAGCCAGATGATAACAGACCCCCAGAGGAAAAGAAGAAAGGACCCTGGAGATCCTGGGATCTGCAATGTTTTTTCTTTTCATGAGATATACTCTGACGAACAAACGGTAAATGAAATAGATGGAGCATGTCGAAAGGCCGAGATTGGCTGTGTTGAGTGTAAGAAAATGATGGCCGAAGCCTTAAAGAAAGGTTTAGCTCCTATCAGGGAAAAACGCAGGGAACTGGAAGCGGATATCTCAAAGGTCAAAGAAATCATGCGTGAGGGGTGCCAAAAGGCCCGTGATGTCGCCAGCGAAACCATGAAAGAAGTCAGGGCTGCCGTAAAGCTACCATGAAGAGCAC
>DQZA01000059.1 GCA_011042035.1 Desulfobacteraceae bacterium | reverse complement strand
ATGTCGCCAGCTGCTTTCGTTTTAAATGCCTCCAGTAGAAGTCCAGGAAAAACGTGTTGTGGACGAGAGGAAAGATGTGAGACGCCTCCTTGCCATGCGGGAGGATCCTGTAGGCGGGACAATTGACTGAGAGGAACGGATTCTATGAAAACATACCTGGATTGCTACCCTTGCTTTCTTAGGCACGGCCTGGATGCAGGCCGGATTGCTGGGCTTAGCGAGTCTCAGCAAAAGAGGGTTTTAAATGGAATTATGAAGGTTCTTCAGGAGATGCAACCAGAAGCAACACCTCCTGAGCTTGCCCAGATCATCCATAGGCGCATAAGGGAAATGACCGGTGGCGCTGACCCTTATAAAGAAATCAAGGAGGAGCAAAACCGGTTGATGCTCTCCATAGAAGAGAGCCTTAAGAAGGAGGTCGAGGAGGCACCCAGACCATTGGTAGCCGCGCTAAAACTGGCAGGGGCATGCAATGCAATTGATATGGGCCCTACCCGCACCTGGAAAACTCCAGAAGAACTGATTCATCAACTTCGTAATCCCAATCTTGATCATTTCGAAGAAAGGCAGTTGCTAGATTGCCTCACGAAGGCGCGCAATCTCCTTTACGTGGCAGATAATGCAGGGGAGATCGTGGGGGATAAAATTCTCCTGTCCATCCTAAAGAGGGAAATGCCTATTGATATAACGGTTGCTGTCCGAGGCGCCCCTATTTTAAATGACGCCAATGTAGAAGACGCCATTAAAACAGGAATAGATAGACTTGGAAATGTTATCACTACAGGATCTGATGCCCCTGGGGCAATTCTATCCGGCTGCTCACAGGATTTTATGGAAAATTTTGAGACGGCTGATGTGGTCATTGCCAAGGGGCAGGGAAATTATGAGGCCTTAGAGGGCTGCAAAAAGGAAGATCTTTTTTTCCTGTTGCAGGTCAAATGCGGTGTGGTAGCGAGGGATTTGGGAACCAGCGAAGGGAAAATTACGTTAAGGAAAAATAGGCCAGGGTTATAGGTGCATAAATGCAATATTAGACAGCTATGTGATTGCATTTATGCAATAGGCCAGGACGACGGTCTACGGCCATAGATGAATAGAGCAAGAATCAACTCCGGGTAGAAGGGGTTGAAGAGAAGGAGAGTGGCCCTAAATAAGAGAGGAGGCAAGATATGAAGGTTGCAGTGAGTTCAACAGGAAAGGATTTAGACTCTCAAATTGACCCGCGTTTTGGACGATGTGGCTATTTTGTCATAGTTGATACGGATGACATGAGTTTTGAGGCCTTTAACAATGAGAATATAGCCCTTGGAGGAGGCGCGGGCATTCAATCAGCGCAATTTGTTGCCTCAAAGGGAGCAAAGGCAGTTATCACGGGAAACTGTGGTCCAAACGCGGTAAGAACACTGAGCGCCGCTGGAATTGAAGTCATTGTAGGGCAAAGCGGCACTGTTAGGGAGGCCATTGAGCGGTTTAAGAAAGGGGAATTGAAGCCAAGTCCCCAGCCAAATGTGCCGGATCACTACGGTATGGGAGGTGGTAGATCTGGCGGACCCGGGATGGGCCCAGGTATGGGAATGGGCCGAGGAATGGGCATGGGTCGAGGCGGGGGAATGGGACGGAAACTACGGCCAGACGGTGCGGATATTTCCCTGTCCAATTCCGATGACCTAAGGAGCCTTAGGGAACAGGCACAGCAGCTCCGGAGCCAAATCCAGGAGATAGAGGAGAAAATTCGGAAATTGGGGGCTGGACCGCAAGGGAGAGAAGCTGACTATCATGGTCCTAGCGCGGGGAGCGAGGCCCGGAGCACAGCCCCTAGACAAGATCACATGCGTATTGCTGTGCCGGTCAGTGGGGACAGGCTGAATCCTCATTTCGGGCACAGTGAATCATTTTTGCTGATAGATGTAGAAAATGGACAGATTAAAGGCAAAGAGTCTAAGACTCCTCCCCCCCATGAGCCAGGTGTGTTGCCCAATTGGATGGCGGAGCAAGGGGTTGATGTGGTAATTGCCGGGGGCATGGGAAGGAGGGCCCTCGGATTATTTGAGGAGAAGGGAATACGTGTAATAACGGGTGCACCGGAGATGGACCCTGAGGAAGCAGTAAATCAGTATTTAGCGGGAACCCTGGCAACGGGCCAGAACGTATGTGATCACTAAGTGGAGATTGGTTATAGAACCCTGCTGGGATTTTTAGTGAATAAATGACGGACAGTGTGGGTTAGTGGCCCATGAAAATCGGTATACCCGTATGGGATGGAAAAGTTTCACCAGTTTTTGATAGCGCCTCCAGGCTGATGGTGGTAGATGTCCAGGGGAGGCGACAGAAAAAGCTTGTTGAGACATCCATAAGAGACTCAGATTTGAGTCGCAGATGTAATAGACTGAAGGGCTTGGGGGTTGAGCTCCTTATATGCGGAGCCATATCATCCCAGCTGAGAAATATGCTAATGGCCTTGGGCATAAAGGTGATCCCGTGGATATCGGGACAGGCCGAAGATGTGGTGCGCGCATATATGGATGGCTCACTATGTGATCGGCGTTTTGTTATGCCAGGATGCGGGGAAGAGCAGCTTGCGGAGATGACGAGAGTTTATTATAGGGAAAGATCAAAGGAATTGTAACTTAATCCAAGGAGGTAACAAGGATAATGGCAGAGGAAGGAAAGAGCTGCAGTATGCATGGTTTTGATGATGAACACAAAAAGCAGGATATGGAGATAAAGGAAAGATTGGCCCATATCCGCCACAAGATACTTGTGATGAGTGGCAAAGGTGGGGTGGGCAAGAGCAGCGTGGCGGCTTACCTGGCTGTGGCCTTGGCAAAGAGGGGTTACAACGTAGGGCTAATGGACGTTGATCTTCATGGCCCCAGTATTCCAAGGTTACTCGGTCTCAAAGGTAGTATTCAGCCTGGTAGTAGAGGAGGAAAAGCTAAACCGGTCCCCTATTCGGAAAACCTGGATGTAATCTCCATTGAACCCCTTATGGGGGATGATAAAGACAGGGCCACTATATGGCGCGGGCCCCTGAAGATTGGCGTGATTCGCCAGTTCATTGCTGACATTGAATGGGAGGATCTTGACTATCTGGTTATAGACTCGCCTCCCGGTACAGGGGATGAGCCCCTTACGGTGGCGCAGACGATTCCTGATGCAAAGGCTCTTATCGTTACAACGCCGCAAGAGATTTCTCTTGCAGATGTGAGGAAGTCCATCAACTTTTGCCGGACCGTGAATATGGAGATTCTGGGCATTGTGGAGAATATGAGTGGATTTAAATGCCCGCACTGCGGGAAAGTTATAGAACTTTTCAAGGCTCACGGTGGCATGCTTACAGCTAAGGAACAAGGCTTGAGATTTTTGGGCGGTCTTCCCATTGAAATTGGCGTGGTAGAAAATGGGGATGCGGGTAAGATGGAGATTCTGGACAAAGAGGGTTCAGCCTTTAGGGAGGCTTTTTTAAAGGTTGTTGACTCGGTGGTTCAGGCATGTGAACAATTGAGCAAGGCCCAGGCAGCAAGAAAGGCGGAAATAGAAAAGAAGAAGAGCGAAAGGAAAGACGGCCTCATTATAGCTGTCCCCATGGCAGACGGAAAGTTATCTTCTCATTTTGGCCACTCCGAGCAGTTTGCCTTTGTGGAGACAGTGGATGGAAAGGTAAAGAAGGTGGAGGTTAAACCAGCTCCTCCTCATGAGCCTGGTGCCATACCACGATGGATTGAGGAACAGGGTGTGGATGTGGTGATTACCGGCGGTATTGGAGACAGGGCTAGGGAACTGCTTGAGGAAAAGGGTATAGAAGTGATAGTGGGTGCAGCGGAACAGCCCCCTGAGGTGCTGGCTGAACAATATCTTTCGAACAAATTGGTTTCGGGTGCAAACGTGTGTGATCATTAGGCGAGGCCCAGCTTTGGTGAAACCTTTAATAACTAGTAAAGGAGGTCATTATGGCACCACAAGGTAGAGGTATGGGAGGAGGCGGCGGAGCCGGCCGCGGTGGAGGTAAAGGTCGAGGTATAGGTGGAGGCAGAGCCATGGGCCCGGGCGGCCATTGCGTTTGCCCCAACTGTGGAGAAAAGGTGCCTCATGAGCGTGGCGTGCCTTGCTATGAGGTGAAGTGCCCTAAGTGTGGTACAGCCATGACGCGAGAGTAAATTGTAAAGAGGGGGAATGCCTTTATGGCCAATGACCTTGATGATTTTGTATGCGAACTTCAAGAGCAAATTTACGAAGAGACCAGAAAGGCTTATGGAGAAGACGGATTTGAGCGCTGGCTAAATATGCGCTATATGGGGAGGATGCCGAATCCTGATGGATATGCGCGTCTTACTGGAAATTGTGGCGATACCATGGAAATCTTTCTCAAATTTGAAGATGGAAGAGTGAAGGAGGCCTCCTTTTTAACAGACGGCTGTGGGTCCAGTGCTGTATGTGGATCATTTGCTGCAGAGATGGCCCTTGAGAAGACCCCTGATGAACTGCTTGACGTGACAGGGGAGGCTATTTTGGAAAGATTGGGAGGATTACCAAAAGAAGAAGAGCACTGTGCCTATCTTGCGGGAGAGACCCTACAGGAGGCGCTCAACGATTATATGACCAAACAGGTTAAGAAGGGATAGAAGAGCTATCAGAGAATCGCAAACTTTGAGGTGGCAATAATGATCATTAGTGTTGCAAGCGGAAAAGGTGGAACAGGAAAGACCACTGTAGCTACCAATCTAGCGGCATCGCTGGGCGAAGCGGTCCAGTTTCTTGACTGTGATGTGGAGCAGCCCAATGCACATCTTTTTCTTAATCCTGAGATCGAGGACTCTGAAATTGTAACAGTACCGGTTCCTAACGTTGACGAGGAGAAGTGTACGCTATGTGGTAAGTGCGCCGAGATATGCCAGTTTAAGGCCATAGTTGTAATAGGAGAAACGGTGCTCCCATTTCATGAACTTTGCCATAGCTGTGGAGGGTGCGTAGAGGTTTGTCCTGAAAAGGCCATTAGTGAGACTAGTAGAGAGATTGGTATGCTGGAAAAGGGGCACTGCAATGGTATTGAGTTCATTTATGGTAGCCTCAGGGTTGGCGAGGCCATGAGCCCTCCTTTGATTAGAAAGGTGAGGTCATTTACTGACATTGGTAAGATTACGATCATTGATGCTCCACCCGGGACCTCATGCCCTGTCATAGCAGCTATGAAGGGTGCGGATTTTGTCTTGCTTGTGACCGAACCAACACCCTTTGGCCTGCATGACCTCAAACTTGCTGTGGGTGCTGTAAGGATCCTTGGAATACCCCACGGTCTTGTTATAAATCGCTCTGATATTGGAGATGATGAGGTTAAGCGATACGCACAGGAGGAGAATATACCCATTCTAATGGAGGTCCCTTTTGATCGGAGGATAGCTGAGAGTTATTCCAGAGGTAAGCTTATTGTGGAGGCCATGCCAGAATGGAGGGAAAAGTTTCTCACCCTTTATGAACAAATTAGACAAAGCGTTACAGGGAGTTAAACCGGTATGAAGGAACTGGTGATCATAAGCGGTAAAGGTGGAACTGGAAAGACAAGCGTGGTTGCAGCATTTGCGGCGTTATCACAGGATATGGTCCTATGTGATGCGGATGTTGATGCAGCGGATCTTCACTTAATAATGGATCCTGCCATTAAAGAGGAACATGATTTTACGGGCGGCCATACTGCGATCATTGACCAAGAAAGGTGTACCCAGTGTGGTTTGTGCCGCGAGCTCTGCAGGTGGGATGCTATAAGCGAGGATTTTGTGGTGGATTCCATTGAGTGTGAGGGCTGCGGTGTGTGCTACTATTTTTGCCCAGAGAGGGCCATAGATTTCCCTGAGAATACCTGTGGACAGTGGTTCATTTCCGATACACGTTTTGGGCCCATGGTGCATGCGAGGCTGGGCATTGCAGAAGAAAACTCTGGCAAACTGGTAACCCTGGTTCGGCAGGAGGCCAAAAAGGTAGCTGAAACTGCGGGAAAGGATCTTATCATCACAGACGGTCCTCCCGGAGTAGGGTGCCCGGTAATTGCTTCCATTGGCGGTGCAAGTGCGGTGTTGGTGGTGGCAGAGCCTACTGTGTCCGGTCAGCACGACATGGAAAGGGTAGTTCAACTTGCCTCCCATTTCAGGGTACCGGCCCTGCTCTGTGTGAATAAATTTGACTTGAACCTAGAAAAAACCGAGGGGATTGAGGCCTTGGCCAAGGCGAAGGGCGTGGAATTTATGGGAAGAGTCCCCTTTGACCCCGTGTTTACCAAGGCCATGGTTCATGGGAAAAGCGTGGTTGAATTTGATGGGAATTCATCTGCGACTCTGGCCTTGAACGCCGTCTGGGGGAATGTTAACGACTATTTGGGGTAATTGTATTGGGTCTGGACAGTGGGCGAGCTTATCTTATGTAAGGCTTGGGGTACTAGACCAGGAAAACGAATAGCCAAAATAAAGAAAGGAGGTTAGAGTTATGTCCGTTAGTTATCCTAAGTTGGGGCAAAAGGTTGTGGCAAAGGTGATCGACATGAAAGGGAATTGTACGATTGGAATGCAGAAGGGCGATGAATTCGAATTGAGCCTCCATCGATGTGGCGAGTTTTGCGGATATTTTTACCATAATATCCACAATTGGATTACGATGCTTCAGTTTGAAGGAAATTCGCCCCTTGGTGATGATCCTGGTGTAATGGTTTGGGAATGTCCTAATTCGAATAATAGGGTAAAGATAGAACTTAGACGAGTAAAGGGGTAGGGCTCTAGGTTAATCCATTGTGCCGAAATGGGGGTATAGTTACGTGGCAAGGTGTTAACCGGTAATATCCGTGGAAAGGGGGGTACTATGAGTAAATTCTTATTTGTTTTGACCCGTGGTCTCGAAGACCCTACACGTGTTACCCGAGCACTCCAGCTTGCAAAAGTGGCTAAGGAGCAAGGAGATGACGTCAATGTTTTCCTTACCGATGATGCGGTTGTTCTGGCCAAACCTGGCATGGTGGACCAGATAAAGGCGCCTACGGGTGATGAAGCGAAGACATACTTTGACTACCTTGTGGAAAATAAGGT
>DQZA01000194.1 GCA_011042035.1 Desulfobacteraceae bacterium | reverse complement strand
GGCATGAGGCTTGAGGCGTTGCTTAAAAGGACCTCGCCATGGGCCCTGCGCTTTGCACCGGATAGCTGGTCCTGGATGGCTTTTCTTGGCCTCTTCCGCATTATGTTTGGGCATTTTCTTTACAAAGTTTTTCAGTAAATTCTCGTTTTACTAGCACTCCCCACAAGTCCCCAAAAAAGATCACGTCCTTGATAACGCCTTTCACAGGTACTGCCTCTTTGGATAGCCATCCAGCAATATTCCCGGATTTCGACGATACATCTTCTTTTAATACCCTGAACCGCACAAAATAGTCCATGTCTTTTGGGTTTAATTCTTGCGCCCGGGCGTTATGCGCTTCTTCCTCAGAACCTATGGTCAAGTCCAAGAACTTAAAACCTTCATGTATGTGAAGAGGGAGGTGGTAGGTCATGTCCCTTTGCAGTGGCCCATAGTAGCCATTCCTGAAATTGTAAAACAGGGTGAGATAATCTTCATACAAGACACCCTTTTCCATGGGCAAAACCTTTTGGGTTTTTTTGCCCTTTGCTGTTTTTCGGGCAAAAATTAGCTCCCTATCCTTATAATTAAACGTGATAGTTCTTATTCCGATCTTTTCCTTGCGCTTTTTCCTTAGGCGAAAATAAAGGGGAAACAGCCTATCGGTCTGTTCGTCGTAACCGGCATGCGACTCATAAGAATATCTGTACCTTCCCACAAGCAAATCTACAACGCCAACAGTCTTACCATCCATCTTGGCCATATAAATATTCTTGGCAGGAGATTTGCAGAGCCTTACCGTCGCCTCTCCACAGTGCGAGAATAACCAGAAGCCTATATGGTAATTCAACTCTTCTCCAACGTATCTGTCAATGAGATTATTGCCAGCGTGCTGGTCAGCTACCACATGCCTGGGGTGAATCAGGGCCATGGGGCCTAGTGATGCAAGTATGGATAGCCGGAGGAAGCTGCGCCGCGATATGGGTTCAGGGTTGGACAGACTGGATAAGTTTTCACGAGAAAAGGCCATAGTCTTGGATAGAAACAGCGCGGACCCATAAGCTACCTACCGAGAGCCTGTATCGTATTTGTACAGGGTAGCGGTGCGAGTCCTTTGTTACCCATAATGTAAAGGCCTTTATCTCATCTTTGTCTTGTTTTTTCAATTCCTTTTCCGCCTCTTTCTTGGTGGGCCAGTAAGAGAGGGTACATTCTATTTTATAAGTGTCAAACGATCCTGCCGGAACATCTACGGTCTCTGTTCTCACCAGTTTACCCTCTATCCTGAACCATCGGCTACCAGTCAGGCCGTCAAATGTGGCAGTAGGGTTTGACGGTGAAACTCGATGTCTCAGTTTGTAAAAGGCAGAAAGGGGGTCCATGCTTAACGGGGAGATGGGGTACTGCTCCACTATGGTTTGTCCAGTCTTGCGGTCCGAATGAATAAAGGTGGCCTTTTGGTTCTGTCTGTTGAAGACCACCTTTTCCTTCCAGCGCTTGTCGCCGTCTTTGATCGTTGTCTCCATTAAATATGGAAGCAAAGAGTCAGGATTAATTAAGGACTCCATCCGGTCGTTCCAGAAACTATTCATGGCTGCTTGATGTGTAAGGCGATAGGGGCTGCCACTGTCCCCAGTTGTGGTGCGGTACACCTCCATGTAAGTGTGAATTAGTGGTATAAAAGACCACTTGACCTTAAATTCGATGCGCTCTTTTAAGACAGACGGGCGTTTATCATCTAAGTTGCTTCCCACAGAAGCGAAGCTGATAAACGAAGCTCGAACAAAAAGTAGTGTGACCAAGATCACTACACAATAAATAGATCTTCTTTTCGAATTCAAATTAATTACTCCGCATTACTAAGATTTCCGCCCAGCCCCGGACCTACTTGGTTTTTACTTCTTCGCCGGAATCTGAGAAATCAGTCTCCACAAAGGGCAGGAATTCTAGATCCTCGGTTTCGACAACCTCAAAATAGCCTACCTCTGATTCAGTATCCTGATCCCACTCCGAGCTGAGGCTCGTGGAATAGCCAATATTGTTCCTAGCGCTCAGGCTCCTGAGTTGATCCATTTTTTCCAATTCCCTCTGGCAATTGACACAAAGGCTCGTCTCGGGCACCGCCAACAGCCTCTTGATAGGGATGGGCTCACCACACTCTTCACAAATTCCAAAATTCTCATCGTGTGTTATCTTCTGGATAAGTCGGTCAATCTGTTTCAACTCCCTGGTTTTTCTCTCTATCAGGCCATAGTTACTGGCAGTAGAAATCTCTCGCTGTGCATGGTCAGATTCGTCCATAAACTGGTCACCGTAAAGGTGCCCGTTATATGCCTTCTGATTTTCCATAAGTCTCTGTAAGGCTTGCTCAAATTCCCTGCGTTTCTTGTTGAGCTGATCAAGAAATCTCTTTCGATTCTTTTCCATTATCTCACCTCCCTCAGCAACGGGCTTATGCCCAGTGCTGTTTGTGACCCAAATGCTAACGAAACTCTAGCAGAGCCGAAATCTGCAGAATCTAAATCGTCTTTCCTGCTGCTTATCTTTAAGGGGTATTTCAGTAAACCGAATAGGATAACGCTGACGGAGATCCTGTCTAGATAAGCTGTGCAATGGGCATGATATTCATCCTCAGTATGGACTAAGAGCATATGGATGTTAGTTACTTTTTTCCCTTTGTCAAGCAAAAAAATATTTTTTTGATTTTTGATGAGGATAAAAAGAGTTGATCATTGACTGGGTGCCGGTCAGCCTATTAAGCCTCCTTGATATTGCGACCCTAATACTCTATACTGCGAGCGCAAAAGGCAATAGGCTGAATGCATTAGGGCGCGGGAATGCCAAAAGTAGTGGCTTTTTACGAGATCATCAACACTGAGATGTGACTTATAACCGTCAAGCTTAAAGGAATTGGTGGGTCCCATGTTCATTACCTTTGAAGGCATAGAAGGATGCGGAAAATCCACCCAGGCTCGCCTGCTTTTTGAGGCCATGAAGGCGCGGGGTATTGATACAGTGCTTACCCGGGAGCCGGGGGGAACCAGGATCGGCCAAAAAATCAGGAAGATACTAATGTCCACTTCCAACACCGAACTTTGCGCTGCCGCTGAACTGTTACTCCTCGAGGCTGACAGGGCCCAGCACGTTTGTGAAGTGATTGTCCCCGCCATTGAGAAAGGCACCATGGTAATTTGTGATAGATTCAGCGATGCCACGGTTGCCTACCAGGGACATGGAAGGGGTATAGACCTGGACTTTATTCAAAAACTAAACAGTTACGCTTCTAACATGATCAGGCCTGACAAGACTTTCCTCTTGGATTGTCCCGTAGAGTTGGGCCTGACCAGGGCCCTTGACAGGAATATGAAGGCTGAAAGGCAAGGCGAGGGGAGATTCGAGGCAGAGACCCTGGAGTTTCATCAAGAGGTGCGGAATGGTTACATGAGCTTGGCAAAACGCGAACCAGACAGGTTTGTGGTTTTGGATGGCACCAGGGACCAAGACGAATTGGCCAGGGAAATCCTCGGGATTGTAGAAGTTTTGCTGGGGGAAAATCCGTGAGCGAGCGGCAAACAGTACAATTTTCCCGCATAGTAGGCCAGGAAAAGGCCAAAAGGATTGTTGGGAAGGCCATTTTGAATAGGAGGGTACCCCACGCGTATCTTTTCACCGGGATTGCTGGAGTGGGAAAGACCTCCCTGGGGATTGCCATAGCGGCATCACTTAACTGTAGGGAAAGGAAGGGTGCCGAGGCATGTGGAGAGTGTAGTTCTTGCAGACAAATTATGAATGGGCATTTCCCAGAACTTTTTGTGATTCGCCCTGAGGGAGATGTCATCAAGATTGACCAAATCAGGGAGGCCCAGGATTCCATGCGATTTGCCCCGATGGCTGGAGGCCACCGGGTAATTATACTGGACCAGGCCGATACCATGACCGAAGAGGCAGCCAATGCCTTCCTTAAGACCCTTGAGGAGCCCCCGAATAGTAACCTGCTCATATTAAATGCAGTGGAGCCTGCGAATTTGCTGCCTACCATTGTTTCAAGGTGCCAAAAGGTGCGATTTGCCCCCCTGGCGGTGGAAACAATTGCCGGTTACCTGGTTAATGAAATGGGAATCCGCAGGGAAACTGCCACCGTTTTAGCAAGACTCGCCGAGGGCAGCCTCGGCAAGGCTATTGCCATGGCGGAAGGTGACTTTCTGGAGCGAAGGGAGAAATGGCTAAAGAGGGCTATGGAGATCCCGAGCATGACCGCAACCGAGGCCCTTGAGATCGCCCTCGAGCTTTCCGGGGAGAAAAGCACTAGCGCCGCACAGGGGTCCAAATATGAAATAGGGGGTCTTTTGGACTTGCTCGGTGTACTGGCGATATGGTATCGAGATTTGCTACTGTTGAAAAAAGAAGGGGCTGAGACCCTGGTGGTAAATGCAGACCTTATGGAGGAGTTGAAAAAATTTGTTAGAAAATTTAAACTGTTACAACTATATGAATCTTTGCTTGTACTGGACCAGGCACAGAGGGATATCCGGATGAGGAGAAACAAGGCCTTGGTCCTTGAAAAGACTATGCTGAGATTGAGGGAGCTGGCAACCAGGATGGACACGAGTTAATGGTGCAATGTTGGAATGCCTGCCCGACGCAGGCGGGCCTGCCCGACGCAGGCGGGCCTGCCCGCCATCGTTTTGGCGGGATTGAATGTTGTAACAGTGAGGGATGGGAAAGGAAAATTCTAGGACTCTGGCATTCTGGTTTTAATCCGCCAGAGGCGGACGAGGGTTTAATCCGCCCCTTGGGGCGGTTAAGATGGTTTCCGATTGATACCCCCGCTGCTTGCGGCGGGGAAGTTTATTTCTAGGTTTGGGAAGTGAACAAGGTAGTAGGCGTTAAATTCAGAAATAACGGCAAGGTATATGACTTTGATTCGGGCCACTTCGTCCTCAAGAAAGGCGACAAGGTTATGGTTATCACTGAGGAGGGTCCGGCCATTGGATGCGTATGTACTGATCCCCAAAACCGCAATGCCAGGGATTCAAACCGCCCCCTAAAGAAGATCTTCCGGCTTGCCACTGAAGACGAGGTGCGGCGGTATGAAGAAGGGATCAGGATAGAGCAAGAAGTGTATCAATATTGTTACCAGAGGGTAAAAGAGAGGGGAATCCCCATGAGCCTTGTGGGGGTAGAAAGACGTTTCGACGGTAGCAAGATAGTAGTCTACTTTACTGCTGACGGAAGGGTTGATTTCAGAGAACTGGTCAAAGACCTTGTGAAGAAATTTCGCACCAGGATCGAGATGCGTCAGATTGGGGTAAGGCACCAGGCCAAGATGGTGGGCGGATTGGGTGCGTGCGGGAGGCCGCTGTGTTGCTCTACCTTCATTCAGTCGTTTGAGCCTGTTACCATTAAGATGGCGAAAGAGCAAAACCTCTCTCTCAATCCAAGCAAGATCTCTGGAATGTGCGGTAGGCTCATGTGTTGCCTCGCATTTGAAGAGGATTTTTACAGAAAGGCCAAGAAAGAAATGCCCAAGGTGGGCAGACGCATACACACCAGATACGGGGAAGGAAAAGTTGTCCGTCAGAATGCATTGAAGAAAAGCGTTACGGTCCTACTCGAATCCGGGGCTGAGGCAGAGGTGGATCTCACCGAAATTGATCAGGTAGACAATAAGAGGGAAAAGGAGAAGCGGTAAGTTGGCAAAGAGATTTTATGTTACTACACCTATTTATTATGTAAATGCGGCACCTCATATTGGCCACGCATACACCACTATCGTTGCTGATGTTTTGAAGCGGTTCTACATGCTCAGGGGCTACGATACCTTTTTTCTCACTGGCACGGACGAGCATGGTGACAAGATAGTAGCTGCGGCCAAGGAGGCAGGGGAGACTCCCCAGGCCTACGTTGACCGAATTAGTTCCCTTTTTCGTGAACTATGGCCCAAGCTCAATATAATAAATGATCATTTCATCCGTACCACTGATCCGCAGCACAAGAGGGTAGTGCAACTCATTCTTGAGCTGGTAAATGAAAATGGAGACATTTATTTTAGCGAGTACGAGGGCCTTTATTGCTTTGGATGTGAGCGCTTTTATACTGAAAGAGAGTTGGTGGACGGAAAGTGCCCAGATCACCAAACAGAGCCACAGGTGATCAAGGAGGCCAACTATTTTTTCAAGATGAGCAAGTACCAGGACTGGCTTATTGATCATATCAACAAGAATCCCGAATTTATCCGGCCCGAGCGTTACAAGAACGAGGTTCTGTCTTTTTTGAGCGACCCCCTCGAAGACCTCTGCATTTCAAGGCCCAAGGCAAGGCTTGATTGGGGCATTCCTCTTCCGTTTGATGATAATTACGTGACCTATGTGTGGTTTGATGCATTGATAAACTACGTGTCAGGCATTGGTTTTCCCGATGGAGAACTGTTTGAGAAGTTTTGGCCCTATGCTGAGCACTTGGTTGCAAAGGATATCCTCAAGCCCCATGGCATTTACTGGCCTTGCATGCTCAAGTCTGCCGGCATTGAACCATACCAGCACCTCAATGTGCACGGTTACTGGAACATAAATGAGGGCAAAATGTCAAAGAGCCTGGGCAATGTGGTTCGACCACTGGACCTTGTTGGCATCTATGGGCTCGACGCATTTAGATACTTTCTGCTTAGGGAGATGGTGTTCGGGCTGGATTCAGAATTTAGTGAAGAGGCACTTGTGGGGAGGATAAATTCTGACCTGGCTAATGACCTGGGCAACCTGCTCCAAAGAAGTATGACCATGGTGCAGAAATACCTTGGCGGGGAGGTGCCTGAAAAGGTGGATCCTGAACCCGAGGATGAGGAGCTTAAGCAGATCGCCCTGGACACCATTGATAGATATGAGGCTTACATGACCGAAATGGCGTTTCACAAGGGCCTCATTTCCGTGTGGGAGCTCATAGGAAAGGTGAACAAGTACATAGACACAACGGCACCTTGGGTCCTGGCAAAGTCTGACCGCAAGAGGTTGGATTCAGTCTTGCATCACATAATCGAGACACTGAAAATAATATCCGTATTGGTTTGGCCGGTAATGCCCGGGTCAGCAGAGAAGATGCAG
>DQZA01000145.1 GCA_011042035.1 Desulfobacteraceae bacterium | reverse complement strand
CCTGAACCCCATTCAGGTGCGCTTCCAGGCTGCGCTACGTCCCGGCAGTTAAGTAATTCGCAAATCCCAGATTTGCGGATCAACCTATCAGCCCAAAGCTTACTAGTGGTAAAGAACTAATTTGTGAAATCTAATTTACTATAGCATGCCCCTTTGTTGTCAAGGAATAATTTATAGCTTTTTCATTGATAAACTGCTTGAAACCCGCGCACTGAGTGACTATTATGATCTGGTTCACACTCCCTGCCAAACAGAAATGAAAAAATGGAACAGACTGGACAACAAAAACATATCCTCATATTGGAATCTGACCGCCAATTAGCACAACAGATTCAAGAATATCTGAGTGGCCAGGCATCCTTGGTAACAGCTCCATCAAGCGTAAAGGACGCACTAGACCTCCTCAAGAGCCAAAGAATCCACCTGGCATTTTTAGGTGACCCCCCTGGCGGTAGTTCGTCTTTTGATATCCTAAAGGATTTTGTCAAAACCTCGCCGATGACATATGTCATATTGATAACCGATACACCTGAAAAGGAAGTACATGATAGAGCGGAAGGATTCGGCATACTTGGTCATATTCCTAGGGCCTTCTCTCCAAACGAAATAGAAAGGCTTATTGATAAGTACCGTGAAATAAATCAGGCCCTATTTCGCTAAAGCAATAGACATTTTTGCTGGTATTTAGTTGTACCCACCCTTGATCTTCCCCCTTTTCCCGGGAAGAAAAATGAACTTCCCCGCCGCAAGCGGCGGGGTATCAATCGGAAGCCATCTTAACCGCCCCAAGGGGCGGGGAATTAATCCGCCAGAGGCGGATTAAATCATTGGCTATGACTAGAGTTGACTGTATAAGCAACCGAAATATCAGGATAATAGCTGCTTATGTGGAAAGCAGGATCGGCAACTATGAAACTCTCTTTAAGGGCCTTTCTTACCCAAGGGAAGAATACAACTCACCCTCAGAATTTTTCCTTAACGAGGATGAATGGACTACCTATGAAAATTTCGAAAAGATATTTCGCCGGGCAAGGGAATTGGTAAATGAGCCTTACTTTTTCTTTAATTGTGGCGCATCGTGCGGTTATACAGGCGCCTGGGGCAAATTGAGCTATTTTGCGAGGGTGTTCAAATCACCCCGAGATGGATTTCATCGCCTGCCCTTTTTCAATAAGACCTTCAACGATACAAAGGAAATTCGAGTAGTTCGCCCGACGTTCTATGATAAAGAATCTGGAAAGCTACGAGTCATATTGCAAGTGCGCTTTCACGAAGATTTTGATCCTAACCGAGACTACATTGGTGACCCATACCTGAGGGGAATCATATCCTCTATACCCACCCTATGGGGGTTGCCTCCAGCTGCTGTAAGAGAGCCCCTGAACCCTTATGACCCTGTCAAACTCTTCACTGAAGAGCCAGAGTTGGTACCATATGAATTAAGGCCCACTATTGAAGGAACAAAGCTCACAGTGAAGGATCCGATTTCGGGCAGCCGAGTTGTGGCTGGCCAAAAAGTTTTGCTCATTCCAGAGCGCGTAAACGGCCAGGCGGTCTATTTGGGTCGATATTCCGAGTTTACTCCGTCATCATTTCAAACTGGCCCTGACGAAAAAGTCGCTTTACTAATAACCAGAACCATCGCCACCAACTCCAGAGTCCTGCTAAAACAAGGAGAAATATTCCTTGCCCCGTATTCCATACTTGATATAACTTTTCGTCCTTTTTCTTTTGTGAAAAAGGCCTTGGCGGCCTTCAGGTCTCGCCCTCATCATCAGGAAGTTGACCTGGCCCTAGAGGATGTCATTGAAAGGCTAAGGGAAAATGTGGAGGCGAAACGTGCAGCCTACAGGGCCCTTGAGCGCACGAATGAGGAACTGAGGAAGGCCAGAAAAGAACTGGCCGAATATGCAGCAGAATTGGAAAGGCGCGTGGAGCGCCGCACCGCAGAACTAAACAAAGCCCAAGAAGAGTTGCTTGAATTAAATAATTCACTCCAAAACAAGGTAAAGACTCAGGTACAGGAACTTGAGCGGCACAGGGAACTTAGCCGTTACCTGTCACCCAGGATTGCTGAGAGAATTCTTAATGACGGCACCCAGTTCGGCAAAAAACTAAAGAGAAAATTTATGACCGTGGTATTTTCAGATATCCGCAATTTCTCCGCCATCACAGATAGCCTTGAACCAGAAGAGATAGTTCAACTATTGAACTGCTATCACTCTGAGATGATTGAAGTTATTCATCGATATGGGGGCACGCTTAATAAAATCATGGGCGATGGACTGGTCATATTTTTCGGCGACCCACTGGATATGGATGACCATGCTGACAGGGCGGTTCAAATGGCCATTGAAATGCAAAGGCGTACACATAAGATAAGAGATCAATGGCAGGCATTTGGTCATGACCTCGAAGTCGGGATTGGCATCAACACTGGTTACATGACAGTGGGAAACATTGGCTCAGAGGCGCACAAGGAATACACAGTGATTGGCAATCAAGTGAATATTGCTGCTCGATTGGAACAGATGGCCGGTCCAGGGCAAATATTGGTCACACAGAGGACCTTAGCACATATCAAAACCCGGGCTCAGGCAAAGCCAGTCGGCGAAATTGAAGTAAAAGGGATTCACAATCCAGTAAAAATTTTCGAAATTCCTGTTTTCTGACTTTTCTTTTTTGCAAAAAACCCGATAGGTTAAATGAACCTCCCCGCCGCAAGCAGCGGGGTATCAATCGGAAGCCATCTTAACCGCCCCAAAGGGCGGGAAATTAATCCGCCAGAGGCGGATTAAAAGCACTGCTTAAATGCCTCAAGGGAGAAGCTAAGCCCCCAGCAGTGGGCAGTTTTTCACCCAGATCCGGGCACCAAACAGGTATGAAAAGCGACATTATTTTTCATGTCATAGGAAACACCAGCCCTTTTTCCCTGATGGGAGAAAGCAGTGGTTACCTAATAAGCGTGCACAAATCACAGTATTTATTGGAATGCGGTGCACCCGTCTAATCAGGCCTAGATTGTTCTTTCCAGATTTATGGTCTTTGATGGGCTGAACTTGTTTGAACTAAAGAAGCGTATCATCTCCGAAGCATTCCAGTCCACCAATGTGTATATATTCTTAACACCCATATCCCTCAGGTGGTCAACAAATTCATCAATTAGGCGCCTGCCGATACCCATATTTTGGTAGTCTGGGTCCACGCCTATGGTATCCAGGGTGGCTTCTTCCTGGAAAATACCATATTCCCCAATGTAAAGCTCCCCCATCACAAAGCCCACTACTGTTCCATCATCTTTCTCGGCCACAAGTGAGGCAGGGACGTAGTCTTTGGAGCCAAACAGCTTTTCGAACTTGGCCTCGTAGTACTCCTTGCGGGATTTGCCGAGTATTTTCTCGTCGATAGCCACTATCGCATCGAAGTCTTCCTCTCTCATGAGTCTAATCTTTATGGTACCTTCGTTCATGGGGTCTCCTCCCAATTCTAGACTGTCGCACCACCCTGTCTCTTTGCCTTTCTTGCAATCACCCTCCGCTCCTCAGGGATTGGCGGAGGAACAGGCTCACCAATTATTTTGGTCACTGCGCCAAAACGCGAGGGACAGGCCTCAAAGCATGTGCCACATTTTATGCATTTATCTTGATCAATCACATGTATCTTATTCTTTCCCCCTTCTATGGCCTCAGCCGGGCAGCGCCTCGCACAGATCATACAGGCCTGGCATTTCTCCGGGTCAATGTAATAGGAGGGTACTTCTGCAAACAGTTTTTCTATCTCGTCGCTGGTGTATAGACTCTTGTATTCGTCCAGGTTAGCAAGCCGCACACCTAGTTTTTCTTTTTCAACTATCTTGATATAGGGAACTAGTTTGATAACCTCACTGAGCTTTTCTTGCAGCCCCTCTTTTTGCATCCCTTCTTTGTCTCCAAGTGGGCCCAGCTCCCCTATTTTTTTGCTAAAGTCGCTTACCACCTGTGCGAAGCGAATCCCATCTGCTGATGACATAAATTCGATCCTGAGTCTCCCCGGGTCAAGCCCTATGTGCTCCAGGATCTTCTTGCACAAAAGTGCCATACTAAGGGCATAATAATTGCCCTGGGTAGTGTAATTACACTCATTGAGGCGACAGCCAGCTATAAACACGCCGTCTACCCCATTTGAGAAGGCCCTAAGCACAAATCCGAGGTCCACTCTTCCTGAACACATGACCCGGATCATTCTTATTTCCGGGGGATATTGCAGTCTGGAAACTCCAGCCAGGTCAGCAGCCCCGTATCCTCACCAATGGCACACAAAACCCAAAATTCTAGGTCTAAATTTAGCACCTGCACTCATCCCTTCTCACCTCATGTATTTAATCCCCGCCTTATCTCATCCCTCTCACACGTCTCCAACGGCCATCTCCATCTGGGCCATTTCTTCCTTCTCAATAGCCGCATCAATTTGGCTATATAGCTCCTCATCAGTAAAATGCTTCAGTTTTATGGCTCCCGTAGGGCACATCGAGTTGCACAGGCCATCACCCTTGCATATAACGGGATTGACCACGGCCCTTCTGCCCTGTTTTGTCTCTCGAAACTCTATGGCCCCATATGCACATGCTGTTACACAAGCGCCACAACCCATACATTTTTTCTCATCCACCTCGCAAATGGACCCCGACGCAGTGACCGTGTCACGAGACAAAAGAGCCATCACCCTGCTTGCGGCTCCATAGGCCTGGTTGATGGTCTCCTGTATATGCTTCGGGTAATGGGCCGTCCCGCACAGGAAAACACCCTCCGTGGGAAATTCAACAGGCCTCAGCTTCACGTGGGCCTCCTTGAAAAACCCGTCCGGGCCCAGGGATACCTTAAAGAGCTGGGAAACCTCCTCAGCATCTGCAGGGGGAACCACGGCCGCAGAAAGGACAAGATAATCAGCATCAATGGCTACCTTCTGCCCTAGGATTGGATCATCTACGGCCACCCTTATAACATTCTTTCCGCCCTCATTAACAGCTTCCACCTGTGGCGCACTCTCGGGTTCATAACGAATGAACCTCACTTCCCTCTCTGAGGCCTCTCTATAATAATCCTCCCTGAAGCCATAGGTTCTCATATCGCGGAAGAGGATATATACATCCATCTCGGGGTTAATCTCTTTGAGCTTTAGGGCATTTTTGATCGCTTGTGAGCAGCAAACCCTGCTACAATAATTCCTGTCTTCATTCCTGCATCCTACGCATTGAATCATTACCAGGGCCTGCGAGCCCATTACGCCTTCATCCTGTCGCGCGATCCGCTCTTCCAGCTCCAACTGAGTCAGAACATTTTCGTTTTCGCCGTAAAGATATTCATTGGGTGTATACTCCTGGGCGCCAATGGCAATAACCGCTGCACCGTGTTTAAGCTCCACCTCTCCTCTGTCGGTGCTCACCTTGGTTACAAAATTCCCTACATAACCTGTGGCCTCATTTATGTTCGCACCGGTATAGACATGTATCATCTGGTGACGGTAGACCTGACGCATAAGATCCCTGAGATACGATTGAACATCCAGTCCTTCAATAGTGTAGTGGAGCCTTCGGGCATTGCCCCCTAGCTCTTTATCCTTTTCCACCAGGTACACCTCGTGTCCCTGATTTGCTATGGAAAGTGCACACGTCATACCCGCTATACCGCCGCCTATTACTAGGGCTGCCTTGTTTACTGGTAGCTCGATCTCACGCAATGGCTCCAGCACGGCATTTCGAGCCACTGCCATGCGCACAAGGTCCTTGGCTTTTGCGGTTGCATCTTCCTTCTCCCGCGCATGCACCCAAGAGCAATGCTCCCTGATATTTGCCATCTCAAGCAGATATTGATTAAGCCCTGCCTCCCGTAGAGTATCCTGGAACAACGGCTCCAGAGTCCTGGGGCTACAGGCGGCAATAACCACGCGATTCAGGCCCTTTTCCCGTACAGTATCTGTTATTTCCTTTGCAGAATTGGTGGTACAGGAGAATAGCTGCTCCTGGGCGTGGACCACGTGGGGCAAAGTCTGTGCATATTCAACAACCGATGGTACGTCCACCACCCTGCCGATATTTGCGCCACAATGACAAACAAAAACCCCTATCCGAGGTTCCTCTCTGGTTACATCCTTTTCCTCAGGGTACTTTTTCTCTTCAACAAGTTTTCCCCGCCTGTAATCGAGCACCTCGCCGCAGTGAGAACTGGCACCACTTGCGGTAAATACCGACTCGGGTATATCCAGTGGTCCCTGAAAGGCACCGCTTACAAAGATGCCAGGGCGGCCCGTGTCCACAGAATCAAAGGGATTGATTCTGCAAAATCCGTGAGGCTCAAGTTCTATCCCGAATTTGCGTGCCAAATCTTCGGCATCAGCAGGTGGATTAAGGCCAACAGACAGTACCACCAGGTCAAACTCTTCCTCCTTCACACCCTCATCATTGGTCGCATACCTTATTGTTACGTTATCGCTCCCAGCGATTTCTCTGCCAACAGACACGTAACTTCTTATGAAGCGGACGTCAGAGAGTTCCTCGGCCCTTTGGTAGTACTTCTCAAAGTCCTTACCGTAGGCCCTAATGTCATTATGAAAAATGGTAGCCTGCAGATCTGCATCGTGTTCTTTAGCAAGGATCACCTGCTTCTGCGTATAGGTGCAACAAACAGCAGAGCAATAGCTATTGTCGCCTTGCGTGACCCGTCTTGACCCCACGCATTGGATCCAGGCTATCTTCTTTGGGTGCTTGCCGTCTGAGGGGCGCCTGATTTCGCCTTCGTACGGCCCGGTAGAAGATAGCAGTCTTTCAAAGTCGAGGCTTGTTATCACATTCTTGTACTTCCCGTATCCATACTTCCCGGCCACCCCTGGATCAAATATCTCAAAACCAGGGGCCAGAATTATGGCACCTACCTTTATGTCTATCTTCTCAGGCTTTTGGCTAAAGTCTATTGCCTCGTTCTCGCACACTGTCTGACAGATATTGCACTTGTTTTCCTTTAGATAAAGGCACTCTTCATCTATGTAAGTGATAAGAGGAACTGCAAGGGAAAAGTAGATATGAATGGCCTTGGCGGTGGATAAT